>NZ_JBKYMO010000289.1:0-7309 GCF_047302915.1 Massilia sp. CT11-108
ATCCGGGGCGGCAGCGCGCCGTTGCTGGCCGCCATCGCCGACCACGCGGCGCTCCATCCGGTCCTTGTGCTGGACGGGTCCCGCCTCGCACGCATCGATTACGCGGCCGCGAGCGCCCTCGCCGCCCATCTGCGCACGCTTGCCCAGGACGGGCGCGAGGTCGTGCTGCGCGACCTGAACCATCCCGTCGCCGCGTTGCTGCGCCTGCTCGGCGTCGGCGACCGGGTGCGTCTGTACGCCCACCGATACTGACGCCGCAGGCGCCGTGCCCCTCGGATACGGTTCAGTCTTGCAATTTCATATCGCATCCCCACTTGCGGTGAGCAGATCAACCACGAGGCAAATATGGAACAATTTCACGGCACGACGATCGTCAGCGTACGGCGCGGCAACCAGGTCGCGCTCGGCGGCGACGGACAAGTCACCCTGGGCAACGTCGTCATGAAGGGCTCGGCGCGCAAGGTACGCAAGCTCTACCAGAACAAGGTGCTGTGCGGCTTTGCCGGCGGCACGGCCGACGCCTTCACCCTGCTCGACCGCTTCGAAGCGAAACTGGAAAAACACCAGGGCAATCTGCTGCGCGCTTCGGTCGAACTGGCCAAGGACTGGCGCACCGACCGCGTGCTGCGCCGCCTGGAGGCCATGCTGCTGGTGGCCGACCGCGAAAAGACCCTGATCATCACCGGCAACGGCGACGTACTGGAACCGGAAGACGGCATCGGCGCGATCGGCTCGGGCGGCATCTACGCGCAGTCCGCCGCCAAGGCCTTGCAGGAAAACACGGATCTCGCCCCGGCCGACGTGGTCAAGAAAGCGCTGACCATCGCAGGCGAGCTGTGCATCTATACGAACATGTCGCACATCATCGAGACGCTGGAATAACGGTCTCTCACGCAAGAAAGTATTCATGAGCACAATTATGAACATGACCCCGTCCGAAATCGTCTCGGAACTCGACAAGCACGTCGTCGGCCAAAGCAAAGCCAAGCGCGCCGTATCGATCGCGCTGCGCAACCGCTGGCGCCGCCAGCAGGTCGAGGAACCGCTGCGCCACGAGATCACCCCGAAGAACATCCTCATGATCGGCCCGACGGGCGTCGGCAAGACCGAGATCGCGCGCCGCCTGGCCAAGCTGGCCGACGCGCCGTTCATCAAGATCGAAGCGACCAAGTTCACCGAGGTCGGCTATGTCGGCCGCGACGTCGACACCATCATCCGCGACCTGATCGACATCGGCGTCAAGCAGACCCGCGCCAGCGAAATGAAGAAGGTGCGCCAGCGCGCCGAGGACGCGGCCGAGGACCGCATCATCGACATTCTCGTGCCGCCGGCGCGCGACTTCGGCTTCAACGTCAGCAGCGACGCCAAGGACGGCGGCGACGCCACGCGCCAGACCTTCCGCAAGCGCCTGCGTGAAGGCGCGCTCGACGACAAGGAGGTCGAGATCGACGTCGCCGAGGCCTCGCCGCAGATGGAAATCATGGCGCCGCCCGGCATGGAAGAAATGACGGAACAGATCAAGTCGATGTTCGCCGGCGTCGGGGCGGGGCGCAAGAAACCCCGCAAGATGAAGGTGAAGGAGGCGATGAAGCTGCTCGTCGACGAGGAAGCCGCGAAGCTCATCAACGAAGACGAGATGAAGCAGAAGGCCATCGCCAACGTCGAGCAGAACGGCATCGTGTTCCTGGACGAGGTCGACAAGATCGCGTCGCGTTCGGAACACGGCGGCGCGGACGTCTCGCGCGCGGGCGTGCAACGCGACCTGTTGCCGCTCGTCGAAGGCACGACAGTGAACACGAAGTACGGCATGATCAAGACCGACCACATCCTGTTCATCGCCTCGGGCGCGTTCCACCTGTCGAAACCGTCGGACCTGATTCCCGAGCTGCAGGGCCGCTTCCCGATCCGCGTCGAACTGGAATCGCTGTCGATCGAGGATTTCAAGAGCATCCTGACCTCGACGGACGCGAGTCTGACCAAGCAGTACGAAGCCCTGCTGGCGACGGAAGGCGTCAAACTCGAGTTCGCCGACGACGGCATCCATCGCCTGGCCGAGATCGCGTATTCCGTCAACGAGCGCACCGAGAACATCGGCGCGCGCCGCCTGTACACGGTGATGGAAAAGCTGCTGGAAGAAATCTCGTACTCGGCGACCGACAAGTCGGGCCAGGCGCTCGTCATCGACGCGGCCTACGTCAACGAACGGCTGGATGCGCTGGCGGTCAACGAAGACCTGTCGCGCTACGTGTTGTAATCCACGGCTGCAGAAAGGAGAGGCGGCGATGGCAAACAAGGCACTGGCAACCCGGCAAAAGATGCGGCTGCGTGTCGAGCCGACGCCGCCACTCAAGCCCCGCAATCCGTTCGCCGGCTTCGCCAAGGCGCGCGCGGCTGGAGCGCATGCAAAACCCGAGGCCAGCGAGCGGCTGGCCGCGAAGCGTGCGCTCCAGAAGGTCAAGCTGGAGCCGGACGACGAGTAACCAGCGCCGGCGTTATTTCGCCGGCATGATCAGCGGCTTGCCCTTCTCGACGAAATAGGTGGCGATGCCCGCCCCGGCCACCGTGCCGGGGTTCCTGGCCGCGTGGATGGTGCCGGCCGGGATGAAGACGGATTGCCCCGCCTTCAGCATCACGGGCGCTTTGCCGTCGGGCAGGTACTCCAGCGTGCCCTCGACCACGTATCATCACCCGGATGCGTATGCCTCGGCACGCCATGGCCCGCGTCGACCTCGACGCGCACCTCGACGACTTCGCGTCCCGACACCACGCTGTCGTGCTTCAGCAGATCGGTGCGCCGCACGCCCGGCACCTGCGCCGCCGCCTGAGCACATGCTGCCGCACTGAATAACGCCAATACGAACACGCTTGCCGTTTTCATACGTTCTCCTTGGGTCTCGATTGGACACCGGCGCAGCGGCGAGGACACGGAAGTTCGCACCTGAACTGATGCGCATCATAACGCTGACCGGACCCAGCAGGCGGTCGTGGCTGGCGGGACTCGACATTTCTTGAACTGCCCTGCCTTCTTCTGTACATTCGTCAGGCCGAGTTGACGAACGAAAACAGAGAACTGACCACAACCATGAGCTCCCCCGACATGCTGCTGGACGTGCTGCGCGCCGAACTACGCGCGGCCGGGATCACCTACAAGATGCTGGCCGACCGCATCGCGATGAGCGAATCGAGTATCAAACGCATGTTCGGCCAGAAGGACATGACCCTGTCGCGCCTGGCGCAGATCTGCCAGGCGGCCGGCATCGCCATGGAAGACGTGCTGCGGCGCGCGGCCGATGCGCGGCCGCAGGCCGACACGCTGACGCTCATCCAGGAAACGGCGCTCGTCGCCAACCCGCGCCTGCTGCTCGTGGCGATCTGCTGCCTGGGGCACTGGAGCCTGGAACAGATGGTGGAAACCTATCGCTTGAGCGAACCCGAATGCATCGGCTTGCTGGTGGAACTCGACCGCCTCGGCGTGATCGAACTGAAGCCGCTGAACCGTTACACGCTGCGGGTCTCGAACGCGTTCCGCTGGCTGCCGGACGGGCCGGTGCAGCGCTTCTTCCGCTCCTACGTCGTCGAGGATTATTTCGCCGGTAACTTCGACGGTGCAGGCGAAACGTTGATGTGCCTGCCCGCACGCCTGTCGCTGGCGAGCGCCGCCGAGCTGGCGGAAAAGATCCATCAACTGGCCGGAGAACTTGCGCGCATGCACCGCAACGACCGCCGCCTGCCCCCGCAGGAGCGCGACGGCTTTACGTTGCTGGTCGGTTTCCGTTCGTGGGAATTCGCGGCGTTCACCGCGCTGCGGCGCTGAGCAGCCTTACTGCGTATTCATCTGGCCGGCCGGATTTTGCGGCGGCATCTGCTGACCGTTCGGCGTCGGATTGATCGGGTTCGGATTCGCGGGCGGCGGATTGTCGTGCGTGCCGACGTCGCCCGGGTTCGTCATGGACGGCTGCGGCTGGACGGCGCCCGGCGCCATCGGCGGCTCCGGCACGGCCTGCACCGGCTGCGCGGCCGGTGCGGTCGTGATCTGCTGGGGCTGCGGAAAATTCTGCTGCGGCATGCCGCCCGGCGGCGCCCCACTGGGCGGCATGCCGCCGGGCGCGCCACCCATCGCCGCGGCGGGCTTGGTATCGGTCGCCAGGTCGACACGCTTCATGACGCCGCCATCGGACAGCATCACATAGCGCGGGTGGACTTCCGCCAGCGTGATGCCGGGCGCCAGCTCCTTGCCGACCCGCAGCGCCTTCGGCGGCGAACCTTCGGCGACGATGATCGCCACGCTGCTGCTCCCGTCCGCCACGACGCCCGTCAACTGGTAATTGGTCGCGCTTGCCACGGAGACTTGGCCACCAAACAAGGTAGCGGCGGCATCGATGGTCGGGTCGGGCATGGCGGCCTGCGGCGCCGCCGCGATCGGGCGCTGGGGCGGCTGGTACAACTGCATGATCCAGTACGCCAGCGACACGGCAAACAGGACCACGCCCAGCAGGCTCAGGAAAAAAGGCAAGCGCTTGTTCATCAGTTTCCTTGTCACTGCACCAACTGGTTGATTTCAATAATCGGCATCAGCACGGCCAGCACGATCAATAGCACGACGAGGCCCATGGCCAGGATCAGCACGGGCTCCAGCAGGCCGGCGATGGTCATGGTGCGCCGTTCGAGGTCGGCCTGCTGCGAATTCGAGGCCCGTTCGAGCATGGCCGGCAGCTCGCCCGTGATCTCGCCCGCGCGGATCATGTGCACGAGCATGGGCGGGAACAGCTTTTGCGCCGACAGCGCCCGCGCCAGGCTCACGCCCTCGCGCACGCTGGCCGTCGCCTGCTCCACGAGTTCCTTCATCGCCACGTTCGACAACGTGTCGCGGCTCGTCTCGAGCGCGCGCAGGATGGGCACGCCGGAGCCCGTCGTGATCGCCAGGGTGCTCGCGAAACGGGTCGTGTTCAGGCTGCGTTCGAACTTGCCGTACACGGGCGCGTTCAACAGCCACGTATGCCAGCGGCGCTTGAGCACGGGGTTGCGCAGGGCGCGGCGCCACGCGTACCACGCCGCGATGACGACCAATGCCACATAGATCCCGTAGGCGCGCGTAAAGTTCGACACACCGAGCATGAGGATGGTCAGGAACGGCAGTTTCTGCTTGGTGTTGGCGAACACCGAGACGATCTGCGGCACGACATAGGTCAGCAGGAAGATCACGATCGCGAACGCGACGACGGTGACGATGGCCGGATAGGTAAACGCCAGGCGCACCCGCTGCACGAGGGCGTTGCGGCGTTCGATGTAGTCGGCCAGGCGCGACAGCACGCGCGACAGCTGGCCGATCTGTTCGCCGGACGCGACGAGGGCCCGATAGATCTCGGCGAAGTCGCGCGGATGGCGCGCCAGCGCGCTGGAGAACGACGCGCCGCCCATCACTTCGGACCGGATCGACGCGATCAGGTCGCGCACGTAGGCACGCTCGGCCTGTTCCAGCAACGCGGTGAAGGCCTGTTCGAGCGGCAGGCCGGCTTCCAGCAGGCTCGCGAGCTGGCGCGTGAACAGCGCGAGCTCGACCTGGGACAGGCGCTCGCCGAAGCCGCGCGCGCGCGCCGCCCCGCTCTCGTCGACCTGGGCCGCGATGGCCTCGACGGCGAGCGGCGTCAATCCCTGCAGGCGCAGGTCGGCGCGCGCGGCACGCGGGCTGTCGGCGTTCAGGACGCCCTTGCGGGTAACGCCGCCCGTGTCGACGGCTTCATAGCGGAAGGCGGGCATCGATCAATCCACCTTCGTCACGCGCAGCAGTTCGGCTTCCGTCGTGATGCCTTCCCGCACCCATCGTTGGCCATCGTCGTGCATGGTCTTCATGCCGGATTTCAGGGCCGCGTTGCGGATCTCGGCCTCGGCGGCCTGGTTGTGGATCTGCGAACGGATCTGTTCGTTCGTCTCGAGCAGCTCGTACACGCCCACGCGGCCGTGGAAGCCCGTATGGCCGCAGCGGTCGCACCCGACCGCCACCCAATGTCCCGCTTCCTGGCGCTTGCAGTGCGGGCACAGCTTGCGCACGAGACGCTGGGCCATCACGCCCAGCAGCGACGACGACAGCAGGAACGGCTCGATACCCATGTCCAGCAGACGGGTAACGGCCGAGGCGGCGTCGTTCGTGTGCAGTGTGGCGAGCACAAGGTGGCCCGTCAGCGAAGCCTGCACGGCGATTTGGGCCGTTTCGAGGTCGCGGATCTCGCCGATCATGATCACGTCCGGGTCCTGGCGCAGGATCGCGCGCAGGGCCTTGCCGAACGTCATGTCGATGCGGGCGTTGACCTGCGTCTGGCCGATGCCGGGCAGGTCGTATTCGATCGGGTCTTCCACCGTCATGATGTTGGTGGTCGTCGAATTCAGGCGCGACAGCGACGCGTACAGGGTCGTCGTTTTACCGGAACCGGTCGGGCCCGTGACGAGCACGATGCCGTGCGGCTGGTTGATCAGCTTGTCGAACTGCGGCAGCATCTGCCCGCTCATGCCGAGATGGCTGAGGTCGAGGCGGCCCGCTTCCTTGTCGAGCAGACGCAGCACGGCGCGTTCGCCGTGGCCGGTCGGCAGGGTCGACACGCGCACGTCGACGGGCTTGCCGCCGATGCGCAACGTGATGCGGCCGTCCTGCGGCAGGCGTTTTTCCGCGATGTCGAGCTGCGACATGATCTTGATACGCGAGATCAGCGACGCGTGGATGCCCTTGCGCGGGCGCACGATGTCGCGCAGCGCGCCGTCGATGCGGAAGCGCACGACGGACGTCTGCTCGAACGGTTCGATGTGGATATCGGACGCGCCTTCGCGCAGCGATTGCGTGAGCAGCGCGTTGATCATGCGGATGACGGGCGCATCGTCGGACGATTCCAGCAGGTCCTCGATCGCGGGCACGTCCTGCAGCAGCTTCGTGAGGTCGAGGTCGGCGTCGAATTCGTCCGCGACCTGCGACGCGTCGCCGCCGGCCGACTGGTACGCGGCGGCAATGGCCGATTCCAGTTCGGCGCGTTCCATCCGCCGCAGGGTGATGCGCCCGAAACGGCGCGAGACCTCGGCGATCGCCGCGGGCTTGGTCGCATTCGAGACCAGCACTTCGACGGCTTGCGACGGGTCGCCGTTGGAACGCGCCAGCACGCCGTAATCGCGTGCGAATGCGTAGGGCAACAAATTATTCATCGTCTTCAGTTCTGTTGGGTCGGCGTCGCCGGCCGGTATTCGGGTTGCGCGGGTTGCACAGGGCGGAACTCCGGCTGGGCCGGCGCCTTGGGCTGGCTCGTGCCCGGCCCGGTGGCGGCACCCG
>NZ_JBKYMO010000290.1:0-7296 GCF_047302915.1 Massilia sp. CT11-108
AGCCAGGCCGGCCCCGCTGCCGGTGCCTGCCGAACCGCTGGCGCAGCGCATCGAACGCCTGGTCGCCAGCGGCGATCCGCGCGATGCGTATCGCGCGTGGTGGCTGTTGCACGCCTGCGTCGTGTTCGGGCGCACCGGTCGCCTGCCCGAGCGTGACGGCACTGAACCGGATGCCATCGCCGATCCCGCGCATGCCTGCGCGACCGTCAACGAAAGAATGAAGATGGCGCGCATCGACCATCTCGAACGCGCCGCGCGCGCGGGCGTGGACGGCGCGCTGGCGGAACTGGTCGAAGAAGGCCCGTTCGGCGACCCGACCGCCCTCACGACGCGCCCCGACGATCCGCTCGTGAAGGAGTGGAAGGAGAGGATCAACGGGATGCTGAACGAGCAGGCGGAGCAGGGCTATTGGGCCAGCCTGTACCAACTCTTTACCGGTTTCTGGTTCGGCCACCCGGCCATCGCCGCGGACCGCCAGAGCGCGCTGGCCTACGGCATGGCGCTGCGCGACATCATGGTCAAGCTGGACGGCGTGCCCGAGCAGCAGGCCATCCCGTTCAACGGTCCGTTCCTGGACGAGATCGGTACCGGCCTCACGCCGGACCAGAAGGCGCGTGCGCAGGCGCACGCCGATGCGATCGTTGCCCGTGCGGCGGACCAGCGGGACATTGCAAATCGGATATCGATCAAGCAAAAAAAGTAATTGGTCCAGGTCATGTGATCGACTCTACGATGGGAGGTTCTTGGAGAGATCGATAACATGAAAATTCTAAAACTGTTCTTCAGCCTGGCGCTGCTGTTGAGTGGACTGCCGGCCTGGGCATCCACCCAGGCTCCCCGGCCGGAAGGCCCTTGCGACATCTATGCGAAGGCGGGCGCGCCCTGCGTGGCAGCGCACAGCACTACGCGCGCGCTCTACGCCGCGTACAACGGGCCGCTCTACCAGGTCATGCGCCAGTCGGACGGCAAAACGCGCGACATCGGCGTCGTGCGAGGCGCCGGCTATGCGAACGCGGCGGCGCAGGACGCGTTTTGCGCCGACACCTATTGCTGGATCACGATCCTGTACGACCAGTCGGGCAAGCGCAATCACCTCGTGCAGGCGCCGCGCGGCACCTGGACGGGGCCCGCGTTGGGAGGCATGGACAATCTGCCGCTCGCGGACCTGGCGCCGGTCACCATCATGGGACATAAGGTGTATGGCGTGTACATCGCGCCCGGCATGGGCCTGCGCCTGAACGATACGCACGGCGTGCCCGTCGATGACCAAGCGGGCGGGCAATATGCCGTCATCAATGGCTATCACTACAACGGGGCTTGCTGCTTCGACTATGGCAACGGCGAGATCGACAGCATCGACGACGACAACGGCACGATGGAGGCCATCTATTTCGGCAACGCGAAAGGGTGGTATCGCGGCAGCGGGGCCGGGCCCTGGGTGATGGCCGACCATGAAAACAATCTCGTCGGTTGCGTCAACGACGACAAATCGAAGCTGTGCGCCAACCTGCCCACCCTCGGTTCGCGCTTCATCGCGGCCGTCACGAAAGGCAAGCCCGGACATTGGGCGACGCTGGGCGGTGATGCCCAGCGGGGACAACTGGCCGTCATGTACGAAGGCCGCCGGATCGATGCATCCTACGACCCCATGCGCAAGCAGGGCGCCGTCCTTCTCGGCAATGGCGGCGACAACAGTACCGCGTCGCAAGGCACGTTCTACGAAGGCGCGATGACGGCGCCGCGGACGTATCCGTCCAACGCGACGGACCAGCTGGTCGCGCAGAACGTGGCGGCCGCCCGTTACGAGGTCGCAGCCGTCAGTGTCGGGGCCGCAGCGGCGTCCGACGTCCCGGGCAGCCTGCACACGTTCGCGCCGCTGGCGTCCAAAGACCTGGCGGTCACGTTCACGAATACGACGGGCCAGCCCGTGCGGGGCGTCACGCTGTCCCTGGCGGTGCCGAAGGGCTGGCATGTCGACGCGGCCGCGAAAACCATCGCCGACGCGGTCGCGCCCGGCCAAAGCGTGCATGCTGTTTTCAAGGTGACATCCGGTGCCGCGCCGTTCAATGGCGACCTGAAAGGCGTGGCCACGTGGGCAGGCCGCACCGAATCGGCCGTGGCGAAGGTGCGCAATGTGGCGCCGGTAAAAATCAACGAATTCCGCCTGAGCGACGGCGCGCGCACTAACGCGACCAATGCTTTCATCGAGTTGTACAACGCCGGCGAGAAAGAAGTCGATATCTCGAACTGGACGTTCGCGCAACACGCGACGCGCGAGCCGCTGTTTTCCAAGGTGAAGATGCCTGCCGGAACCCGACTTGCCCCGCACGGCTTCTATGTACTGGGCTTGTCCAACTCGGGCCTCGTGCTGCCCGCCCAGCCGGGCGATGCGACCATCCACGTGCGGAACGTCGATGGCATCAAGCCGGACGACACTATCGTGGTCGGCGACGAAACCCGCAAGGTGGTCCGCGTCGGCACGGCGGCCGGCCAGGCGACGCCGCTGTGGCAGCCGCTGCCCGACGGTCCCATCATCACCATCCCGGCCGGTTCGACGAGCGTCCCCGTGACCAGCACCGAAGGTTTTGCCGTCGGCGATACGCTTGCCCTCGGCTACGGCACCACGTATCCGGTCGACGGACGCGCGACCGAACACTACGAAAAAGTGACCATCACCGGCGTCGGCACGGCGGGCAGCCAGGCGTGGCTGGGTCTCGATGCGGCGGCAGGTTCCACCAATATCCAGGTGACGTCGACCGCCGGCATTGCCGCCGGCGACAGGATCCGCCTCGATATCGACAGCGCCGATCACGGCATCGACATGGTCACCGTCAAGCACGTGGGCACGGCCGCCCGCCGTACGAGCCTCGCCCGCGATGCCGCTGCGGGCGCCACGACGATCGTCGTCCATGGCGCGATCGGCTTCCCCACGAAAACGAACGTCGATTACACGCCAGGCAAGGCCGTGATCGGCGCGCCCGGCAAGCTCCAAACCGTGGATATCGTGCGCGTCGAGGGCACGCCGGGCGGCGACCTCACGCTGACGATTTCCCCTGCACTCGCAAAGGATCACGTGGCCAACGAGCCGTTCGTGGAGCCGGGCACGGGCCTCGACCTGGCGGCGCCGTTGAAGTACGACCATGCCGCCAACCTGCCGTTCAGCGTGCGCGGTACGGGCATTACTTTCACCCCCGCCACCCGCCATGCGCACTCGAGCAACGAGCCGGTGCGCCCGGCGGGCAGCGGGATCGTGCTCGACCGCGCCCTGGCGCGTGCGCATGACACGGATGCCGTCGTGCGCGTGGACACCGTGACCAGCGCGGGATTCCAGGGCACCCCGAACCAGTGGTTCGGCGGCCCGGCGCTGTCGCGGGAAGCGGGCAGCATGGTGCTGCGCGATGCGGCGGGGTACGTCGTCGACAGCCTGAACTACGGGGATCTCGTCGACCCGTGGGCATCCGGTGGATTCCGCGGCGCCGCCGGCAAGGCCGCCACCTGTCACGCGGACGCCCCGGGTATCCGCGCCGCGCAAACGGGGGAGCGTTCCCTCCCGGGCATCCCGTTCAGCGGCGACCTCGCGAAAGTGGATGCGACCCAGGGCAGCACGGGACGCTATCCCGACGGCCAGGACAGCGACAACGATTGCGTGGATTTCGTGACGGCCGTCTCGGTCAGGACAGGCGCGACGGCGGCGGGAGCGACGAGCGTCAAGGTCGACACGGTCGCGCATGTTGCGCCCGGCCAGGCCGTCGTCATCGATGCGGGCGACCATGCCGAAACCCTGACGGTCGCGACGGTCGGTTCGCCCGGGCTCACCCGCGCAGCGGCGCCCGCAGACAAGGGCTCCACGGTCGTCCGCGTCGACGACGCGCGCCAGTTCGTGGCCGGCCAGCCGGTGATCGTCGGCAGCGGCGTGGATGAAGAGCAGGGTGTCGTCGCCGCGGTGGAGACGGGTTGGCGGACGGGCAAGCTGACGCTCCAGGCGCCGTTGACGCGCGCCCATGACGCGGGCGCCAGCGTGTCGGGTACCGGCCTCGTCTTCACCCGTCCGCTCACCAAAGCCCATCCGGCAGGCACGGTGATGACGGCGGCGGACGAGCTGGCGACGCCGGGCGCCGCCAACAAGCCTGTCCGCCGTCGAGCTGCCCAGCTCTAGTGCAGCATGGGGCCGGACGAGGGCGCGTAACGTTCTACGTCGTGCAGCGCCTGCACGACGCGCTCGTCGCCCGGCATCCTCGCCTCCGGCGCATGCTCGACGGGGCTGACGCCTTTGACGCGCATCCCTTGTTCGTAGACCATGCGGCCGCCGAACCAGCCGGACACGACCACGCCGATCGCGGCGATCGCCGACAGCGCCAGCGAGCCGCCCGTGTGCTTGTAGCCGCTCCGCCGCAGTGCGAGATTGGCCGCCGTCACCGCAAGTGCGCCGCCGTTCAGCATCGCGTGGACGTTGGCCGTCTGCTTGACCTCGGTCTCGTTCTCGATTTCCAGGTAATCCATGGCCCCGGCGACCCCGGCCGCGAGACCGCCGATGAGGCCGCCGGTCAGGCTGTAGAAGGCGGCGTTCGCATAGTCGTCGTTGTCCGTCGCGCGGTGCATGGCGTCGAGGATGAAACCGAACGGAATCAGGGCGGCCGGCGCCACGATCAGCATCGGGTGCAGCGGATGGCCGGCAATCGTCGATTTGGGCATGCTTCCTCCAGAAAAGGTCGTGCCGGCAGCGCGGATGAGCGGTCGGCGGGAGAAGCAAAGTGTGGCATAAGGCCGGGTATCGGCTACGCACGGTACCGTGGGGCACGGTCGGTCATGGCATCGCGCCATCGTCGATGCACTGTGCCTTGATCGTCTGGTTCGCAACCAGCCTGGGCGGCCTTGGGCAGTTGCAGATGCACAGATCGTTCTCCAGCGCGACCTGCTTGCCGTTGTAGCGCTCCGGAATGCGCGGCCCGACGCAACGGATGACGCCCGTGCTGCCGCAGGTCCGGCAAGCGATCGTATCGCCCTCCAGCGCAACGCGGACGCCGTTAATCGAGACCAGCGCGCTCGCGGAGGTCACGGTGCCGTCGGCCGTGGTGGGCGCACCCAGTGTGATGTGGTGTCTTTTCATCTCCCAATGCTGTCATGCGCTGCCGCGGTCGACGTTGTGCAAACCGCCTTGACACGACGCCTCAGCGCCGAAGCGATTACCATGTCTGGCACCAACGCGTTTTTACGGAGACATACTGTGCACTTTCTGCTGATCTACGACCTGGCCCCGGACTACCTTGAACGCCGTGGCGAATTCCGCAACGAACACCTGAGGCTGGCATGGGAAGCCCAGCATCGCGGCGAGATCGTCATCGCCGGTGCGCTGGCCGATCCGGCCGACAAGGCCGTGCTGCTGTTCAGCGGCGAATCGTCGGACGCCGCCGAGCGCTTCGCCCATGCCGATCCGTATGTCGTGAATGGACTCGTCACGCAGTGGCACGTGCGGCCGTGGATCACGGTCGTTGGCGAGCAGGCCAGCAACCCCGTCCGTCCAGAGTAACTACTTCGCCGGCAACAGCTTCACGACAAGGTTGTGCGTCGTGAGCGCGATCGAGCGGTCGGGGGCCAGGGCCACGCCGATCGGCCGGTCCAGGCTGCCAGGCAGGGCGCCGAGGGTGATGCCCGCGTGGCCCGGCACGCCGGCCACGGTGCTCGTCACGTTGTCGAGGTTGATGCGGCGGATCGTCGAGTTGCCCGTGTCGGCGATGTATAAATCGTTGCCGTCGACGGCGATGCCGCCCGGCGCGCACAGGCGTGAGACGCCCGGGCTGCCGTCCACCGCATCGCAGCGTCCCGGCTGGCCGGCCAGCGTCGACACGATGCCCTTGTCGTTCACCATGCGGATCGTCGAATTGCCGGTGTCGACGACGTAGACATTGTTCCAGTTGTCCACACCCACGTCCTGCGGTTCGCAGAACTGCGCCTGCCCGCCGTCGCCGTCGCGGCTGCCGCATACGCCCGGGGTGCCGGCGACCGTCGTGACGTTGCCGCCCGCGTCGATGCGGCGCAGCATGTGGTTGCCGGTATCGGCCACCCACAGATTGCCCAGGCGGTCCAGCGCGATGCCACGCGGCTTGCAGAAGCGCGCCGCCGTGCCTTTGCCGTCCGCGCTGCCGCAGGTGCCATCGCCGGCGATGGTCGTCGTCGTGCCGTCCGGCGCCACGCGGCGGATGACGGAATTGCCGCTGTCCGTCACGTACACATTGCCGTTGCTGTCCGCGACGAGCCGGCTCGGCTCGTTGAAGCGGGCCGCCGCGCCGGCGCCGTCCGCATAGCCGACGGCGCCGCGTGCGCCCGCCAGCGTCGTCACCACGCCCTGGGTCGAGATCCTGCGTACGGTGGCGCTGGCGCTTTCCGCCACGTACAGATTGCCCGCCGCGTCCGCCGCGATGCCCTGCGGACCGTTGAAGCGCGCCGCGCCGCCCGTGCCGTCCTGCGAGCCGGCGCATTGCCCGCAGACGTCGCCCGCGATCGGAAACAGGCCCGTGGCGCCCTGCGGCCGGTCGGGCCAGCTGGGCCAGTCGGGATGGTCGGGCCATGGATGGTCGGGCTCGTGGAACCAGCCGATCCCGATGCCGATGCCCACGTCGCCACCGCAACTGGACAAGCCCAGCAGCAGGAAACCAGACACAACCCAGCGTAGCGCGCGTTCGAAGACAGTCATGGCCGAACCCCCGATGGATACGGCATCGAGCTTAGCGCGCATCGCCTGGTAAGCCATGCGTGCGCGCAAAGCGTGCCGCCCGCTTGTGTGCAGGTCGGCGGCGCGTCGTGGCGAAGCGACGGCATCACCGGATGCACAAGACACGAACGGCGCAGAGCTAGCTCTAGGTTAAGATTCCGCACGCAACCACAACCGCTGGAGGATCATGCAATCTGCCGTCAACCTGTGGCCGCTGCTCGGCATCGCGGCCGTGGCCGCCGGATTCGTGTTGCGGGCCAATCCGGTGCTCGTCGTGATCGTCGCCTGCGGCGTGACCGGCTGGGCCGCGCACCTGCCGCTGCTGCACCTGCTGGAGTCGCTCGGCACGGCGTTCATCAAGACCCGCAACCTGCCGCTGATCCTGTTGCTGCCGCTGGCCGCGATCGGCCTGCTGGAACGCTTCGGCCTGAAGGAGCACGCGCAGGCCAGCATCGCGCGCATCCGCTCGGCCACGACGGGCCGTCTGCTGACGGTGTACCTGCTGGCGCGCGAGGTGGCGGCCGCGTTCGGCCTGACGAGCCTGGGCGGCCATCCGAACATGGTGCGTCCGCTCGTCGCGCCATGTT
>NZ_JBKYMO010000291.1:0-7273 GCF_047302915.1 Massilia sp. CT11-108
TTCCCGCTGCGACGGCGGTTCGGGGCTGTCCGCCACGGCCGTCAGCGCGTTCCAGCCGGCCATCGTCAGCCCGTTCGCCTTCAGGTGGCGTTCGAGCGCGAGGCGCCAGGCGCGCGCGCTGCCTTGCAGCGCTTGCAGAAAACGGTCGTCGGGGTCGTCGGGGTCGTCGGTATTCATGTCAGTTAAACATGGGTATCCCAATCGTTGGCCATCCAGATTATCTGCCTGTTATGGCAAATGTGGCCACACGTGAAGATTTAGTTCGAGATTTGGTTAATTGGACATTGCTCTGAGAAATCACCGTGCTTAGAATCAATTCATTCCGCGAGGCAATCAGTTCTCGGGGAAAAGTGCAAACCCGGTGTCGCTCCAGAGTCTTCCATGCTTAAAGTCCGCCCTTCCGTTCGCAAACTGACGTCCGCCTTCATTGCCGCCCTGGCCCTGCTGCCGGGTCTCGCCATCGAACAAGAGCTTCAGCTCGACTATCGGATCAACGAGCACATCGTCCTGATCCCGGCCGGCCAGGACCATCAGGCCCGCCTGGAAACGACCGTGTTCCAGCCGAACGGCCCAGGGCCCTTCCCGCTCATCATCGTCAACCACGGCAAGGATCCGGGTCACCCGAACCTGCAGCCGCGCGACCGCTTCTACCACATGGCCCACGCCTTCGTGGAACGCGGCTATGCCGTGATGGTGCCGATGCGCCAGGGCTTCGCCAACTCGACGGGCTATTACCGCGACCATGGCTGCGACATGACGGCCAACGGCTACACCCAGGCCGAGGACATCAAGGACACCCTCGAATACGCGCGTGCGCAGAAGTGGGTCGACGCGGACCATATCGTTGTCGCCGGCCAGTCGTACGGCGGCCTCGCGACGATGGCGCTCGGCACCGAGGACCTGCCGGGCGTGCGCGGCCTGATCAACTTCGCGGGCGGCCTGCGCGACGACAGCAACGGCTGCGGCTGGCGCTCGGCCCTCGTGTCGGCCTTCGCCGAGTACGGGTCGCAGAACAAGCTGCCGAGCCTGTGGATGTACGGCCAGAACGATTCGCTGTTCTCGCCGGAACTCGTGGCGCGCATGCACGACGCGTTCGAACAGGCCGGCGGCCGCGCCCAGCTCGTCGAGTACGCCCCGTTCAAGCGAGATTCGCATGGAATGCTGGCCAGCCGCGACGGCCAAAAGGTATGGCTGGCCGACACGATGCACTTCCTGCAGCAGATCGGCATGCCGACCAGGGTCGTGTACAAGGTGCCGGAACCGCCGCAGCCGCAGGCGACGAACTTCGCCGGTATCGAGGACATCGAGGCCGTGCCGTTCCTGTCCGAGAACGGCAAGCGCGCCTACCGCGAATACCTGACCAAGATGACGCCGCGCGCGTTTGCCGTGTCGCCCAGCGGCGCCTGGTGCTGGGCCGAGGAAGGCGAGGATCCGGAAGCCCGCGCCCTGGCCACCTGCTCGGCCAAGAGCGACAAGCCGTGCCGCCTGTATTCGGTGGACGAGCACGTCGTGTGGAACCCGGACCTGGCCGAGAAGGCTGCCGTCACGGCATCCAATGCGCCGGCCCCGGCCACGCCGGGCGATGGCGCGGTGGGCAATGCGGCGGGCATGACGGCGGCGAACTAACCTCGCGTTGCACAATGTGCGGCGGTATAGTGCGCACAAGCCACACCGACGCCATTTTGTTGCATTGCAGCAGCCGTTTCGTCGTCCCGGTCGAGGCAGCGCAAACTCTGTGCCGCATATCAAACCGACAATGGGCTCGCCACGTCCAATGGAGAGTCACATGTTGCGACTGACGAAGTCCTGCGCCTGCGCGCTGCTGGCGCTTGCCGCCTTGCTGGGCACGCCCGCGCGCGCCACCAACAACGATCCCGTCGTGCTCGTGCACGGCGTCCTCGGCTTCGGGCCGGAATCGCATCCGCTCGGCAGCTTCCTGTACTGGGGCGGCTACGGCAACATCGCCGCGCACCTGACCGTCTACCACGGCCCGCACACCGTCTTCACGGCCCAGGTGGGCGCGATCGCGTCGAACTGGGACCGCGCCGCCGAGCTGTATGCCCAGATCAAGGGTGGCTGCGTCGACTATGGCGCCCACCACGTGGCGCGCTACGGCTATCCCGGCCAGGCACAGAAGCCGGCCGGCAAATGCTGGGCCGCGGACCCCGCCAACAATCCGGAAAACTACCCGCTCGCGTTCTACCCGCAATGGGATGCCGCGCACCCGGTCCACATGATCGGCCACAGCCAGGGCGGCACGACGATCCGCGCCCTGGTCCAGTTGCTGGAACACGGCTCGCCCGACGGCGACGAGGGCGGCGGCGAACTTTATAAAGGCGGCAAGGTCGGCTGGATCAGGAGCGTCGTGACGATCTCCGCGCCGCACGACGGCACCACGTTGCGCGATGCCGTAGTGGACGTGCTGCCGAACCTGCGCAGTCCATTGCGCGACATCCTCGACAACGAACTGGCCCACTGGGAACTGGCGCCGGACGGCGCGCGCGAATTCAACCGCTGGGCGCTGACGTCGCCGTCGGTCTATTATTTTTCGGTGGGGACGCTGGCGACGGAAGCCGGCGCCTGGTGCTGCAACGGCACGGACCGCGTGCTCGCGCCCGTACAGAACGTCCAGTTCCAGTATCCGCGCGCGGACATGATCCCGTACTTCAAGCTGTTCGCCGGCGAATGGATCGTCGGCTCGCTGGCCCAGCCGGGCATGGGCTCGTACACACAGAACGCGCCGGGCCGCGTGCGCATCGACAGCGCATGGTTTCCGAACGATGGCGTGGTCAACACGGTGAGCATGCGCGCGCCGAGCGGCCATCCGGTGCGCGACTACGACGGCAAGGCCGTCAAGGGGACGTGGAATTTCCTCGGCAATTACCGCGGCTACGACCATTTCGATATCTTGAACTGGCCGAATAACGGGCCGTCGGCCGACCCGATCTACGAGCGGATCAGCGACATCATCTTCGGCTTGTAATCACATCGCAGACCGCAAGGTCCGCGCCAGGTCCGACAGCCGATACGGCTTGTTGACGAACGCGAACTCGTTGAGGTCGACGCCATGCCGCTGCTTGAGGGCCGGCAGCGGATAGCCGGACGCGAGCATGATCTTGGTGGCCGGATAATGCTCGCGCGTGTAGCTGGCCAGCTCGATGCCGTTCATGCCGTTTGGCATCACGACGTCGGTGAACAGGATGTCGATGTCGCGCTGTTCCATCACGTCGATCGCTTCCTGCCCGCTGGCGGCCGTGACGACCTCGTAGCCCATGCTCGTGAACAGCGACGCGGCCACGTCCATCAGGTCCGGCTCGTCCTCGACGATGAGGACGCGCTCCGTGTGCTCGGCCTGTGCCTCCTCGGCGGGATTGACGACGGCCGGCAGGTAGATCGCGATCGTCGTGCCTTCGCCCGGCATGCTGTCGATGGCAACCTCGCCGCCCGACTGCTTGATGAAGCCGTAGACCTGCGACAGGCCCAGGCCCGTGCCCTTACCCACTTCCTTCGTCGTGAAGAAGGGTTCGAAGGCGCGCGCCACGACGTCCGGCGGCATGCCGGTGCCCGTGTCGCTGACGGTCACACGCACGTATTCGCCCGGCGCGAGGCCGGCCGGATGCTGGCCGTCCGCCACGATATTGCCCGTCGCGATGACGAGGCGGCCGCCCTCCGGCATCGCGTCGCGCGCGTTGACGACGAGATTCAGCAGCGCCGACTCGAAGCGGGCGCTGTCGATCAGCGCATTGTGGGCCTTGCGATCGAGGTCGATCACGAAATCGATGGACGGATTGCCGGCGCGGCGCAGCACGGTCTCGAAGCCGCGAATGACGGCATTGAGGTTGCGCGTTTCCGCCTGCAGCGGCTGCTGGCGCGCGAACGCGAGCAGTTGCTGCGTCAGGCGCGCGCCGCGGTCGATCGCGCGCCGCATCGATTCCAGCGTGCGCGCATCGCCCTCGCCCCGCTGCAGGTTCAGCACCTCGATGCCGCTGGACAGCACCGACAACAGGTTGTTGAAATCGTGCGCGACGCCGCCCGTGAGCTGGCCGATGGATTCCATCTTCTGCGCCTGGTACAACGCGATGCTGGCCTTTTCCAGCGCCTCGTCGGCCTTCTTCTTTTCCGTCAGGTCGCGCGTGATCTTGGCGAAGCCGAGCAGTTCGCCGTCGTCGTCGCGGACGGCGTCGAGCACGGCATGGGCCCAGAACCGCGAGCCGTCCTTGCGCACGCGCCAGCCCTCGGACTCGTAGCGGCCCGCCGCGGCGGCCGTGTCCAGCGCGCGCTTCGGGATGCCCGCGGCCTGGTCCTCCGGCGTATAGAAGCGCGAGAAATGGCTGCCGACGATCTCTTCCTGGCGATAACCCTTGATGCGCTCGGCGCCCGGGTTCCAGTTGGTGACGGTGCCTTCCGGCGACAGCATGAACAGCGCATAGTCAGTGACACCGTTCACGAGCAGGCGGAAGCGCTGCTCGCTTTCCCGCAGCGCATCCTCGGCGCGCTTGCGCTCGGTGACGTCGCGCGTCACCTTCGCGAAGCCGAGCAGGACGCCTTCCTCGTTGTAGATCGGATCGATCACCACGTGCGCCCAGAACCGCGAGCCGTCCTTGCGCACGCGCCAGCCCTCGGCCTCGTACTTGCCCTCCGCGAGCGCGATCGCCAGCGCCCGCGCGGGCTTCCCCGCTTCGCGGTCCTCCGGCGTGTAGAAGCGCGAGAAGTGCTCGCCCAGGATCTCTTGCGCAACATAGCCCTTGAACCGGTTGGCGCCGGCATTCCAGCTGCTGACGTAACCGTTCGGATCGAGCATGTAGATGGCGTAGTCGCTGATCCCGGAGATCAGGTACTGGTAGCGCCGCTCGTCGGGCCAGGATTGCGTGGGGGTCAGGTCGTTCATTTACTACGGCTGAATGCGCTCGGAATAGGGTCAAAACCGGGTCATCATACACCGCAGGAAAAAGCCTTGCGCGCGTTGCGATTAACGAATTTCACATTGTCAATTTTAGGATTTTATTGGGCAAGAAAACTTGCATTGACGATGCATCTTCACCAAAAATCACCGGAATTGATGAGTGTTATTACACCGCAAAATTTTCGCGGAACCATGCCGCCGTCGTACCGTCGGCCGGAAAAAACGATTCCAGCCGCAACTCGTGCACAGTGACGTCGTGCGGCGTGCCGAGCGTCGTGATCGTCGTGAACAGGTTCAGTTCCACACCCTCGTGGGCGATCGTCAGCGGCAGGAACGGCAGCGCGCGCCGGTCGAGGTTCGGCACGTGGCCGTCGGACAGTCCCGCCATCCCGGGCAACGCGGACAGTTCGGCCAGCAGCGCCGTCGCCTCGCTGCCCGGCCCGTCCGCCATCGCTTCCCGCTGGATCCACAACAGGCTGTCCGCGCACACGGCCTCCCAGTTGACGAGGCGCGGCCGCAGCCCGTTCGGGTCGAGCATCAGGCGCAGCACGTTGATGGAGCCGTCGCGCGGGATGGCCGCGTCCGGCGGCAGGCCCAGCAGCCACTTCATGAAGCCGGCGGCGGGCTCGTTGAACATCACGAGATTCCACAGCCGGTCCACGACGAGGGCCGGAAACGGCGCCTGCTGGCGCAGCATGAAGTCGAGCGCCTGCATCACGGACAACAGTTCCGGATCGGACAGGTTGCGCTCCTGGTAGGCGGGCGCGAAACCGGCGGCGAGCAGCATCGCGTTTCTCTGGCGCAATGGCACGTCGAGCACGATGCCGAGTTTCAGGACCAGGTCGCGGCTCGGCTGCGCCCGTCCGCTCTCCAGGAAACTCAGGTGCCGCTGCGAGACGCCGCCATCCACGGCAAGACGCAGCTGGCTGTAGCCGCGCCGCGTGCGCCAGTAGCGCAGCGCCGAGCCGAAGTCGCTGAAGTAGCCGTCGCCGCGCGCGTCCGCGTGTCCATCCTGCATCGTGATCCCCTGTTGATGTAAAAGCGTCAATTTAGACCTCCGCACGGATGAACTCAAGCAACTCGCCATTGACCTGCTCCACGTGCGTGAGGAACATGCCGTGCGCGGCGTCTTCGTGGACGACGAGGCGGCAGTCCGGCACGAGGGCGGCGGTGCGGCGCGCGGTCAGCTCCAGCGGCGCGGAGACGTCGAGTGCACCGGCGATCAGGAGCACGGGCACGTCGACGGCTTCCAGCTCCGCCTCCATGCTTGACGCCTCCACGCAGAGGTGGCAATCGTGCAGCGCCTGGAGCGAGCATTGCAGGGCCATCTGCGCGAGCCAGTCGCGCATGCGCGGGCCGGCGCCGGGCACGAACGGCTCGACGTTCTCCTCGATCCAGCGCGGGAAGTCGTGCAGCAGCTGCGTGCTGCGGAACTGTTGCAGCAGCGCGGGGTCGACCCCGTGCGGATTCGATGCGGACAGTGTGATGCCCGGCGTCATCGGCCCGAGCAGCGCGACCTGCGTCACCCGCGCGCTGCCGTGGCGCGTGAGGTAGCGGACGATCTCGTTGCAGCCCATCGAATGCCCGACCAGCACGACGTCGCGCAGGTCGAGGGCTTCGATGACGGCCGCGATGTCGTCGGCGAGCGTGTCGAGGTCGTAGCCGCCGCCCGGGTCGGACGAGCGGCCGTGGCCGCGCCGGTCGAAGGCGATGCAGCGCAGGCCCTGGCGGCACAACACCATCATCTGGTAGCCCCAGGAATCGGAGCACATCGACCAGCCGGCCACGAACAGCACGGGCCGGCCGCGGCCCCAGTCGCGGTAGTACAGGTTGACGTCGCCCGCGATGATGGTGTTCGGGGCGGCGGTGTAGGCGCGGGTGTGTCGCTGCAGGGTCATGATGGTCTCCTTCGGTGGTTGACGTTGGAGCCAGTGTGCCCGGCGGCGTGCGGCGCGGCGATTACCTCCCAGGTAATGACGGCTGTCGTCGAATTTCCCATTTCTACGGCGACAAGGCCATCAACACACCCGCGCAATTCGCCGGATTCGCGCGAATCGATGAGGTATCGTTGTATGAACGCCGGACGGACGCCCAGCTTTTCAATGTAAAATGCTGCACTTGCAACCCGACGTTTCCGACGCCGTTGACCACCCATGACCCAGGCCGCCACCGTACCCGTCCTCGACCTGTCGACCTGCGACAAGGAACCGATCCGCACGCCCGGCAGCATCCAGCCGCACGGTTTCCTGCTGACGCTCGCGCCCGACCTGGCCGTGCTGCAGGCCAGCGCCAACCTGGGCGTCCGTCCGGCGTTCATACAACGATACCTCATCGATTCGCGCGAATCCGGCGAATTGCGCGGGTGTGTTG
>NZ_JBKYMO010000292.1:0-7250 GCF_047302915.1 Massilia sp. CT11-108
ATTACTCGACGTATGGACACATCGAACAAATGGCGAACGCGCTGGCGGAAGGGGCGCGCGCGGTCGAGCGCCACGCTCAGGCGCTGGGCGAGGAACGACGCGATGCCGAACGCGAGCCCCATCAGCGCGAGCAGCGCGAGGCCCGCGTACAGCGTGGCGGCCCGCGCCGCCTTCTCGATCTCGGCGACGGGAACGCCGATCGCGATGGTCCAGCCGGTGGTGTCGCTGTGCGTGAAGATGTCGTAGACTTCGATCCCGTCGCGCGTCTGGTGGCGCGCCATGCCGCTTTTCGCGGCGCGGGCCGCCGCGATTAGTTCGGGCCGCGCCTTGGTGCCGACGAGCGTGTCGTTGACGTTGCGCGCGATCGAGACGCCGTCGCGGTCGATGATCCCGACGACCCAGTCCGGCCCGATGCCCTTGTCCGCGAACACGGTGGCGAAATGGCCGGCGTCGAAGATCTGGCTCAGCACCCAGCGCCCGCCGGCGGTGCGCGGCACCGGCACGTCGACGGAGACGGTCGGCTTGCGCGACAGGGCGCCGACGAAGTAGCCGGACACGCGCGGCCGCTGGCTGTCCCAGGCTTCGGCCACCCAGGGCCCGGCATGGCCCGGCAGGCGCGTGCCGTACGGGACGAGGGTATTCATGAGCGGGCTGCCGTCGTAGTCGATCAACAGGGTCCACGTCCACGGCGTGGATGCGTTCATCGCGGCCGCCTCGCGGTGGATTTCGGCGAAATCGCCCCGGCGTATGGCGTCGGAATTGCCGAGGGCGCGCAGCGCCGCCTGGGCGGCCGCGACCTCGCGGTCGACGAGCAGCGCGGTGGCGCGCGCATTGGACTCGACGCTGCGGATGCGCGATTCGCGCTCCCAGTCGAGGAGCATGGACAGGCCCGCGCCGGCGATGACGGTGACCGGCACAAGGATGGCGACGGCCATGAGGATCAGGTAGTGGCGGGCTTTCATCAGGGCGCCATTGTACTTGCATTAATACGGACGCCGGAAGAGTGCATGATGGGGTAGCATGTGCGGATCGTTGCCAATTGGGCAAGCGAGGCAGGGCGCCGCCGGTGGCGCCGGGATGACGGGAAAGGAACGGCCATGGCGAAGGTACTGGTGCTGTATTACTCGACGTATGGACACATCGAACAAATGGCGAACGCGCTGGCGGAAGGGGCGCGCGCGGCGGGAGCGACCGTGGACGTGAAGCGGGTGCCCGAGACGGTGCCGGACGACGTCGCCCGCAACGGCCATTTCAAGCTGGACCAGCCGGCCCCGATCGCGACCGTGAACGAACTGCCCGACTACGACGCCATCGTGATCGGCGCGCCCACGCGCTACGGCCGCATGCCGTCGCAGATGGCCGCGTTCCTGGACCAGACGGGCGGGTTGTGGGCGAAGGGCGCATTGCACGGCAAGGTCGGCGCCGCATTCACGTCGACGGCGACCCAGCACGGCGGCCAGGAAACGACGCTGTTCTCGATCATCACGAACCTGCTGCACTTCGGGATGGTGGTCGTCGGCCTGCCGTACAGCTTCGCGGGCCAGATGACGCTGGACGAGATCACCGGCTGCAGCCCGTACGGCGCCAGCACGATCGCGGGCGGCCAGGGCCAGCGCCAGCCGAGCGCCAATGAGCTCGACGGCGCGCGCCACCAGGGCGAGCTCGTGGCGAAGACGGCCAACAAGCTGTTCGGCTGACCGGGCAGAAGCACTCACCGGCCGCATCCATCCCCGGATGCACTTCGCCGCAACATCCCATCATCATGGCAGCCGCGTCGACGGGACCGGCGCCAATCCCGGCCGACGACACCGGCACCGACCCTTCACGCGGCGTCCGTCCGTGTCGCCGCGGCCTGCCGGAGTCGCCTTGTTAAGCACTCCCGTGCAATCGGCCACGCGCGAACCACGCGTTGCGGGATTTCCTCGTGGCTTTGATGATTGTCGTAATTGCTGCCGATCGTTGCTGGGCTCACCATAACACTTGGTTGGTCCGCAAGGATTTACGACACCCGCGCCTCCTGCCCGGTCTCCCTACTGTCGAACTCGCCCTTGCCATCGCCCAGCTGCGTCCATCCAGACATGGACGGAGCGTGGCGGGAGTATTTCGCAAGAAGCGGCCGCGGCAGGTGCCGCCGCGAACCAACGCTTGAAGCAAGACGATCGTTCCGCCGCAAATCAGCGAGTGGGCCTGGAAGAGTCTTGACGCGTCATCGGTGCGGCCGGGGACGCGATATGCAATTAGATAAACACATCAGAAAAGGACACCACCATGAGGGGACAAGGGATGAAATTCCAAGTGTCAGCGATCGCGCTTGGCTGCATCGCACTGCTGAGCGGTTGCGGCGGCGGCGGCGGCGGCACCGACGGCGCCAAAGAGCAAACCATCGACTTCCAGATGCCGTTCCTGGGTCAAGCGATGATCGGTGTGCCACCCAATTCGGCGCACACCACGCTGAAGGCGACGGCGAGTTCCGGCGGGACCGTGACCTACAGTTCGGCCACGCCGGACACTTGCAGCGTCAGCGGGGATCAGCTGACGCTGCTGAAACTGGGTGAGTGCTCGGTGATCGCGACCCAGCCCGGTGCCGACGGTTTCGCTCCGGTCTCGAAGCGCCAGACTTTCGTGGTTCCCAAGAACCCGCAGATGATCAGATCGTTCATCAATCCGGGCTGGCAGCCGCTCGATTCGACGCCGGTGCAGTTGACCGCCACCTTTACCTCGGGTCTTCCGCCCAAGTTTACGAGCACGACGCCCAGCATCTGCTCGGTCAGCGGGAACACGATGACCAAGCTCGCCAACGGGATGTGCATCATCACCGCCGAGCAGGACGGCAATGACTACTTCATGCCGGCGTTGCTGACGGATGAAACGACGTTGGGCAAGGCGATGGCGAAGGCGATGTCGAAGAGCATTCCGATCGGCACCGAAAAGCCGGCCATGGTGAATTTCCTTTCCGGTTACAAGGACACCGATCACACCGTCGAAGGCCTGATCGGCCACGCGGGTAACCAATGGTGGTGCGATAGTTGCGATCGTGCTGTTTCCAGCGACGGCAAGAGCTTCACCTTTACCTCGACGTTCGATAAGGCTCCGCAGGCATCGGATTATTACAAGGCGTCCTTGCAGCTGTTCGCCACCGGCATTGTCGACAACGATGTTGCGAATACGGACAGCGTGTACAGAGCCAACGTCAAGGACGACCCTTTCCTTACGCCCGACCCCGCTTCGCCCAAGGGCGCGCGGCTCGACATCCAGACTGCGCTGCATTTCAATCTGGCGGAAAACGCCGAATGGTTCGGCTCGGCAAATAACCAGGTCAAAGTCGAAATGTTCCTCGCGCCCTTCAAGAAGACGGACGGAACCGTATGCCGATTGGCTCTGCAGTCCACGGTGCAGCCAACCGCCGCTGCCGCCACGGACTACCGCCTCGGTTTCAAGGAGAACTTCACGTTCAGCCAGGCGTGCGGCATGAGTGCGCCGGACGTCGCGATCCTGGTGCAGACCCAGCCGGTCGTCGAGCTGAGGTTCTCCGCGGTGCAGCCGAACGGACAGGTGGCGAATGCATCGTCGAAGTACGTCAGCCAGTTCAAGCTGACCGGCCCCGTCTACTTCCAGTGACAACGGACTGATATTTATGGTCGCCGTACGGCGCGGTGACAATAAAGGCATATACAAGAGGATACAGATAATGACAAGAATTGAGACGAAGATCGTGAGCAAACCGATCAAGATGACGGCGCTGGCGGTAGCCGCGGCGCAGTTCGCGCTGTTGTGCGGCAACGCTGCGCAAGCGCAGACGACGGCATCGACGTCCGCAGAGGATTCGAAGGATGGTACAACCACCGTCGTGGTGACCGGCCAGCGCAAGCAGTTGGAAACCGCGACGGCGATCAAGCGCGACGCCGAGCAGATCGTCGATGCCGTCGTGGCCGACGAGGCCGGCAAGCTGCCGGACAAATCGATCACCGAAGTGCTGCAGCGGGTCGTGGGCGTCACGATGGACCGTAACCAGTCGCGCACGGGTGCTTCCCTTGCCGCGAATGGCCTGGAATTCAACGTGGAAGGCTCGGGCGTCCAGATTCGCGGCCTTTCCTGGGGTTCTTCCACCCTGAATGGCCGCGAATCATTCTCGGCCGGCTGGCCCGGACGTGAATTGAGCTGGGGCGACGTGCCGCCGGAACTGATGGCGGGCGTCGAGGTCTACAAGAATCCCTCCGCCGACCTGATCGAAGGCGGCGTCAGCGGCCAGATCAACCTGCGCACGCGGTTGCCGTTCGATGCCCCTGGCCAGTATGGTGCGCTGAGCGCGTCGGGCAATTACGCCGAAATGGGCAAGTCCAAGACGCCGAGCTTCTCCGGCCTGTACTCGAACCGCTGGAAAACCTCGATGGGTGAATTTGGCGCGCTGGTGGATTTGTCCACCACCCGATCCAAAGGCAACTACGACAGCATCAACCAGAACAACTACTTCCCGCGGAACGATATCGTCAAGGACCAGACGGTATGGGTGCCGGGCGGCGTGAGCTGGGGCCGCAACGAGGAGGATACGAAGCGCGTGGGCTTCTATGGGGCGTTACAGTGGAAGAACGCCAACGTGGAAACGTCGCTGACGTATTTCGATTCCGGTTTCCATCAGCTGAACAATAACATCAACACCTTCATGGGGCCTGCCGATCCCTACAAGGCCGTTTATACCGACTCCAAATTCGACGGCAGAGGCGTGTTCCAGTCGGGCACGATCAACTATCCGTTCGGCCTGGGCTTGAACCAGTTCGTGGATGGCGGCATCGCCATGGGCACTACCCGCAATTTCAGCAATGTGCATGGACGCACGCGCGAGCTGGCCTGGAACCTCAAGTGGCGGCTCAATGAGAGCTGGTCGTTCCAGAACGACCTGCAGTGGGTGCATGCCACCAACTCCGCCAGTTACGGCATGCTGAACCTCGGCAGCTATTTGCCGAGCGAAACCGTCGACGTCTCCGGCAAGACGCCTGTGTTCCAGTTCGACGACAAGACGACCGCATTCCTGGCCGATCCCAAGAACTACTTCTGGGGCATTTCGCAGCCGGAGGTCAACAGGGCCAAGGCGGACCTGTATGCGTGGAAAGCGGATGCCAAATACAGTTTCGACCACCCGGTGCTGCGCGACTTCCGCTTTGGCGTACGGGCGACGGAACGTTCTTCGCGCAAAGACAAGAATGCCGGAACGGGTTGGAAATCGTATAGTGAGGAATGGGGCGTGGCGCAGACCACGGTACCGGGGCAACTGCCGAAGTTGCAGAGCTGGGACTGGCAGCGCCCTAACTTCGGTTACTTGAGCGACCCGAAATACGCGGCCCTGGGCAGCGTCGAGGGCTACGCGTTCGCCAACTTCTTCAATGGCAGGATTTCCGCACCGCCGACGTTCGTGGTGCCCACCGTGGCGATGGTCAAGGATCCGGCCGCGTACCAGAACTTGTTGCTCGCTCTGAAATATAACTGCGAGGATGCCAACAAGTACAAGGGCGGCAACACCGATTGCACGACGTACGCCAAGGATTGGAAGCCGGCGGGCTACGACAACGATCCGCAGCACGTCAGCAAGCACAACGAAGGCACCCAGAGCGTGTACGGCAACCTGCGCTTCGGCTTCGATGACTGGAAATATCCGGTGGAGGGTGTGGCGGGCGTACGCGTGGTCAGGACCAAGACGGTGGCGCATGGCTACACGGTCTTCCAGCCGAAATACAGCGTGAATGACAATCCGAACATTCCCCGCTTCGGCGAGATCAATACGCCGCTCGATCTCACGTCCAGCCATGTCGACGTGATTCCGAGCCTGAACCTGAAGGCGCGCCTGACGGACAAGCTGCAGTCGCGGATCGCGCTGTCCCGCGGCATTTACCGTCCTGGCTTCGATCAGTTGCAGGAGTACATTACCCTGAGCCAGAAGGTGGTCACCGACCCCAACAACAACAAGGCGATCACCAACATCGAATATACCGGCAGTAACTCCGGCAACGTGAAACTGAAGCCGCTCAAGGCGAACAATTTCGACGTGACGCTGGAATGGTATCCGCATCCGGGACAATCCCTGACCTCTGCGTTCTTCTACAAGCAGGTCAAGGACATCGTCATGCAGGAATCCTATACCAGGACCTTCAAGGATCTGGCCGGCACGGATCAGGAGTTCACGGTCACCGGACCGGCCAATGCGGCCAAGGCCTGGGTGAAGGGTATCGAGCTGGCGGGCAGCACCTACTTCGATCACCTGGGCAGCTTGAGCGAGAAACTGCCTGACTGGGTGAAGGGTTTCGGCGTGTCCTCGAACTTCACGTACATCGACAGCAAGCAGCAGCTGTATCACCCGAACCCGGCGAATTTCTGCCCGTCCGGCTCGCTGGTCGGTGCCGCGGCGCTGTATGGTTGCGACACGAACGGTATCCCGTACAAGGATCTGCCGGTGCCGTACCTGTCGAAGCGCGCCTTCAACTTCACGTTCATGTACGACCACGGCCCGCTGTCGGCGCGCCTGGCGTATTCCTGGCGTGACCGTACCCTGCAGGCGACCGGTGTTTATGGCACCAGCGGCAGCAATGGTACCAGCGCGGATCCGCAGCGCGTCGACGCCAACGGCAACGCGCCGCATGATGCGGGCTACGGGCTTCCGGTCTGGCAGATGCCTGTGGGTCAGTGGGACGGCGGCATCAACTACCGCTTCAGCGACCACATTTCGGCCAGCTTCAACGTCAGCAACCTGACGCGTACCGTGACGCGGCAGGTCTACCAGCAGACCCCTGGCGACATGGGACGAGCCTGGTATGATCCGGGCCGCAGCTTCCGGATGTCGGCGAACTACGTGTTCTGACCTGTAACGCCGTGCCGCACGCCATTCCTGGCGTGACGGCAATCACGGCCCCGGAACACGGGGCCGTGAACGAGATGGCCCCCTTTACCCTACGAGCGCAGGCTGTGCTGGGTGAAGGCGCCACCGATTTTGGCTGTGTTCGCCACGTCCGGCATGACGCTTGTGGGGAGTGGGCCTGGTTGCCACGACAGGCCGGCGCCTTGAAAATTGTCGCAAATGCTCGTCCTGCGGCGGTAAGTAAACGCCGTGCATTTTTATGCCGCTTTTACGTGCGATCGCTTACCATCCACGCATGCAGAGTTCCGGATCGACGACATCATCCTCCACGGCCGCCGCGCGCGGCGTGCTGGCCGTGCTGCGCGCCGACAGCGGCGACGAGCGTACCGTCGCCGCGGCCGCACGT
>NZ_JBKYMO010000293.1:0-7207 GCF_047302915.1 Massilia sp. CT11-108
GCTCGTCGAACTGGAACCGTTCAAGACCGCGATCACGCTGAATTTCGTGCGCGCCTTCCAGCTGGCCTGCCACGCCGGGGCGGCGCCCTCCGGCGCAATGTAGTACGCCTCCGGCAGGCGGTACGAGAACGCGATCTCGCGCGTGATCCGCTCCGGATAGACGATCCCTTTGCTGCGCGTGACGGGCAGCGCGAAGTCGAGCGCGCGCGCCGGATCGAGTCCAGCCTGGCCGATGACGCGCATGAGCAGCATCTCGTCGGCCGGCAGGTGCACGCCGTCGGCCAGGCGCGGTTCGAGATCGAGGTCGCGCATCTCCACCGGCAGGCGGTCCTGGCGCAGCACGATGCCGCGCGGGACGCTGCCGCGCACGAAGTCCGCGCCGGTAAGCGTATGCGGACCGGCCGTCAGCACGAGCAGCGCGTGGTCGCCCGGTTCCAGCCTGCCCTGCAGCCGGTTCCACGTGCGCGGCGCCAGCAGGTTGCGGCCGACGGCCGGCACCGACGCCCACGCGACCCACAGGTCGATGAAGACGTCGTCGGGCTGCGCGAGCGCCTGCGCATCCAGTCCGGCGCCGCTACTCCCCGCGAACAGCCGCTCGACGTCGCCCCGGCGCACGCGGACATGCCGCACGAGGCCCGCATCGAGCATGTCCTGCAGCGACAGCGGCGCGAAGACATCCATGCGGATCCGGCCGATGCGGCCCGGATCGCGCCCCTGCGCAAAACCGAGCTTGGCGCGCGCCACCTTCAGCGCGGCCGACAGGACGCTCTGGTTGATGATGCGGACGGATGCCGTCGCCTTCGACACCCCGTCCAGGCTGCCCTTCGCGCCACCGACCGTGATGCCCTGCCCCAGCGACCGCCCGCGGTACTGCTGCAGGAACTCCCGCAGCGGCGCTTCCCCGAGACCTTCCAGGAACACCGGTTCGTGCTGTGACAGCACCGCCACGTCGAGGAAGGTGCCTTTCGGGTCCATGACGACGAGGAGATTCGGCGGCACGCCGGCGAAGCCCGGCACCGGCGCCAGGTCGGCCGATTCGAACGCATAGCCGACCAGCTCCGTCACCGTGCCGTTCTGCTTGAACAGCGGCCAGGCCGGGATGTCGGCCGATTTTTCGCCGACGACCAGCGGCGCCGGGAAGCGCCGCGCCAGCTCCGCCTGCGTCAGCGTCCCGGCGTGCGCCGCGGCGCAAAGCAGGAGCCAGCAGATGACGAGGCGGAGCAGGTTCATGGCCGCATCAGAAGAAGATGATGCCGCCGACCGAACCGCCGTTCATGCGCGCGGTGGCGCCGCCGAAGCCCTTCGAGCGCGTCTGCCCGATCTCGGCCACCAGCGTGATCGCGCTGTTCAGCGCATAGTAGGCCCCGGCCGTCAGGTTGGCGTTCGACTTCAGGCCGCCGGTGCCGACGGTGTTGTCGTCGTTGGCGCTGCGGCCCCACGACAGGCCCAGTTTCAGGGCATCGGTCGTCTTGAACGTGCCCTGCACGAGGAAGTTCCTGGAGCGCACGTCGCCTTGGTCGGCGTCGGACAGGATGCCCAGCGCGCGGCCCGTCTGCGCGTTGACGAGCAGGCCCGCGGCGCCCAGCTGGTACGATGCGCCGGCTTCGAAGCCGTTCATCGTGAGGTCGCTCGCGCCCGGCGTCTGCGTTTCGAAGCGCTGGGTCTTGGCGCCGAGCCAGGCCTTGAAACCGTCCTGCGCGAACGAGAGGCGCGCCTGCACCTGCGGGCTCGAACGGGTGGAGTAACGCGGACCGGCGATGACCGGCGTGTCGGACACGGGACTCATCACGCCGAAGTCGAAGCCGATGCCCGCGTCGTTTTTCGGCGTGCTGTAGACGATCTGGCCATACGTGCCCAGGTAGCTGTAGCCGGCACCGATGTGGCCCAGCGTCACGCGGCCGCGCTGCGTGGCCTGCACCGGCGCGCCTGCGCCGACGAGGGTCATGTCGTTCAGGATCGCGTTGGCGCCGAAGATGCCGTAGTCGCGGCCCAGCTTGAAGGTGCCGAGGTCCGCACGGCCGAACGTGAAGAAGGCCTGGCGCACGTCGACCGTGCTGTTTTGCGCGATCGCGCTGTCCGTCGCCGTGGCGACGTAGATGCCGATCTTGGCGGTGACGTCGAAGCCGCCCTGCGTCGACGATACGGACGTCACGAGACCGCTGGGCAGCAGGCCGTTGCCGATGGTAGTGCGGTGATCCTCGCCGCCGCAGCCGAGCGCGCGGCCGCCCAGCGCCAGCCCGCCGACGGCGTCGCCGCTGCACGAGACGCCCGTGTAATATGCGTTGACGATGCCGCCGACGTTGACCGTCCAGTCGCCGGCCTTCAGGTCGACCGCGGAAGCTTGCGTGCAGGCGCCGATCGAGGCCATGACGGCCAATGCGTGAACCTTCTTCATTTGTCTCCTCGCTTTCTTGTTTGTAGTGGGATACATCGTTGAGATGTACCGACAGTGATGGCAAGTTGCGTGCCCGGTCGCTCACCCGGGGAAAAGCGAAGAAACAGCGTATTTTTCTGTGGCGAATCGGATCAGGTGTTGCAGTTTTGACCGTCCGCACACAAAAACGAACTAAACGGTATAAATAAAAAAAACCGCGGCCGAAGCCGCGGCAAAACAGGGTCTTGACGCCGGCCGCCGCCGCAGCCGATGCATAACCCTCCCTGACCACTTACCTGGAGTTCAAATCAAATCTTGGTTGCGAGCTTGAAGACCCAGACCGAGCCGCCCTGCTCCAGGAAGTTCACCTTCTTCGCAACCTCGCCGCCCCACAGCGGCACGGCACCGCCCCAACCGGAGACGACGGCCACGTATTGCACGCCGCCGTCTTCCCACGTCACCGGCGGCGCGACGACGCCCGAACCGGTCTGGAACTTCCACAGTTCCTTGCCCGACTTCGCATCGACCGCCTTCAGGAAGCCCTCGGGCGTGCCGTAGAACACGAGCCCGCCGGCCGTCGTCATCACGCCGCCCCACAACGGTGCCGTGTTCTTGTTCTCCCAGACGATCTTGCCCGTCTTGGGATCCACCGCGCGCAGCGCGCCGATGTAGTCGTCGTTCAGCGGCTTGATCGTGAAGCCGGCACCGAGGTAAGCGCCACCCTTCTTGTACGTGATCGGTTCGTTCCAGATCTCCATGCCCCACTCGTTGGCGGGCACGTAGAACAGGCCGGTCTGCGGGCTGTACGCCATCGGCATCTGGTTCTTCGCGCCGAGGAAGGCCGGCGCGGCGAACACGGTCGAACCCTTCTTGCCGTCGCCCTTCGTCGGATCGCTGGGACGGTTGGCGGCGATGAAGTTCGGACGGCCCGTCTTGAGGTCGATGCCGCTCGCCCACGTGATCTTGTTCACGAACGGGAAGGCATTCTGCAGCTGGCCCGTCTTCGCGTCGATCACGTAGAAGAAGCCGTTGCGGTCGGCCTTGCCGCCGTAGCGCTTGCCGTTCATGTCGAACGTGACGAACTCGTTGGCGCCGTCGAAGTCCCACGAATCGTTCGGCGTGCTCTGGTAGGCCCACTTGATCTGGCCCGTCGTCGGATCGAGCGCGAGCGTCGACGACGAATACAGGTTGTCGCCAGGGCGCAGGTGGCTGTTCCACGGTGCCGGGTTGCCGGTGCCGACGTACGCGAGGCCCGTGGCCGGGTCGTACGTGCCGCCCATCCAGGTCGACGCGCCGCCCGTCTTCCACAGCTCGCCCGGCCAGCTCTTGTTGACCGTGCCGGTGACGCCCGCATCAATCGCCTTGCCGTCCTTGTCGTAACGGTAGCCCATATGGCCTTCGACGGTCGGGCGCGACCACAGCAGCTCGCCCGTCAGCGGGTTGCGGCCTTCCACGCGGCCCACGATGCCGAACTCGCCGCCCGAGACGCCCGTGATCAGGACGCCCTTGGCGATCAGCGGCGCGGCCGTCATGGAGTAGCCGGCCGCATAGTCGTCGACCTTTTCCTTCCACACGACCTTGCCGGTGTTCTGGTCGAGGGCGACCAGTTGCGCATCCAGCGTGCCGAAGATGACGAGGTTGCCGTACACGGCGGCGCCGCGGTTGACGACGTCGCAGCACGGCATGATCGCTTCCGGCAGGCGGTGCTCGTACTTCCACAGTTTATTCCCCGTCTTCAGGTCGATCGCATAGATGCGCGAATACGACGCGGTGACGAACATCTTGCCGTTGGCGATGATGGGCTGCGACTCCTGCCCGCGCTGTTTCTCGCCGCCGAACGAGAACGACCAGGCCGGGACCAGCTGGCCGACGGTCTTCGTGTTGATCTGGGTGAGCGTCGAAAATCGCTGGCCCTGCGTACCCATGCCGAAGGACAGCACGTTCTTCGTGTCCTTGGCCGCGTTTTCGATCATCGCGTTGGTGATGTCGGCCGCCTGGGCGATGAACGCCAGCGGGGCGAGTCCTGCGAGCAGGATGGTCATTCTCGTCTTCATGCTTGTCTCCTTTGTTGTCGTTGTATGGTGGGCACGTGGTGCCCACCCTACTGCTTTGTCGTCGCTTAAGGTCCCGGCGCCTGGCTGCGCAGCTGGCCGTTTTCCTCGTCCGTGAACAGGCGCGAGCGCGTGAGGAAGCGCCGGCCCGTGCCGTTATCGAGCGAGAACATGCCGCCGTTGCCTTCCACCACGTCGATGATCAGCTGGGTGTGTTCCCAGTAACCGAACTGCTCCAGCCCGATGTAGAACGGCGCGCCGTCCAGGTTGCCCAGGTAGACGTCCGTGTCGGACAGGTCGAACTCCCCGGCGGCGTAGCACATCGGCGTGCTGCCGTCGCAGCAGCCGCCGGACTGGAAAAACATCAGCGGCCCGTGGCGCCGCCGCAGCTCGCCGATGAAGGCCAGCGCGGCGGGAGTCGCCATCACGCGTTCGATATTGGCTGTCATGGCGCCTCTCTGCCAGTTAAAAGAAGCCCAGCGCTTTCGGGCTGTAGCTCACCAGCAGATTCTTGGTCTGCTGGTAGTGGTCGAGCATCATCTTGTGATTCTCGCGGCCGATGCCCGACTGCTTGTAGCCGCCGAATGCGGCGTGTGCCGGGTACAGGTGATAGCAGTTGGTCCACACGCGGCCCGCCTGGATCGCGCGGCCGACGCGGAAGGCGCGGCTGCCGTCGCGCGTCCACAGGCCGGCGCCCAGGCCGTACAGCGTGTCGTTGGCGATGCGCAGCGCATCCGCCTCGTCCTTGAACGTCGTCACCGACACGACCGGGCCGAAGATCTCTTCCTGGAAGATGCGCATGCTGTTGTCGCCCTTGAACACGGTCGGACGCACGTAGTAGCCGCCGGACAGGTCGCCGTCATGCTTCGCCTGCTCGCCGCCGGCCAGCACCTGCGCGCCTTCCTGGCGGCCGATGTCGAGGTAGGACAGGATCTTTTCCAGCTGCTCCTTCGACGCCTGGGCGCCGATCATCGTGCCCTCGTCGAGCGGGTTGCCGGCCTTGATTTGCGCCACGCGTGCCAGCGCGCGCTCGATGAACTTCTCGTAGATCGATTCCTGAATCAGCACGCGCGACGGGCAGGTGCACACCTCGCCCTGGTTCAACGCGAACATCGCGAAGCCTTCCAGGCACTTGTCGAAGAAGTCGTCGTCCGCGTCCATCACGTCCGCGAAGAAGATGTTGGGCGACTTGCCGCCCAGTTCCAGCGTTACCGGAATCAGGTTTTGTGCGGCGTACTGCATGATCAGGCGGCCGGTGCCGGTTTCGCCGGTGAAGGCGATCTTGGCGATGCGCTTGCTCGATGCGAGCGGCTTGCCCGCTTCCAGGCCGAAGCCGTTGACGATGTTCAGCACACCCGCCGGCAGCAGGTCGGCGATCAGTTCGACCAGCACCATGATCGAGGCCGGGGTCTGCTCGGCCGGTTTCAGCACGACGCAGTTGCCGGCGGCGAGGGCCGGGGCCAGCTTCCACACGGCCATCAGGATCGGGAAGTTCCACGGGATGATCTGGCCGACGACGCCCAGCGGCTCATGGAAGTGGTACGCGTAGGTCTGGTCGTCGATGGTCGAGATGGCGCCTTCCTGCGTGCGGATGCAGCTCGCGAAATAGCGGAAGTGGTCGATCGCCAGCGGGATGTCGGCCGCCATCGTTTCGCGGATCGGCTTGCCGTTGTCGATGGTCTCGGCGGTCGCGATCAGGCGCAGGTTCTGCTCCATGCGGTCGGCGATGCGGTTCAGGATGTTGGCGCGTTCGGCCGGCGACGTCTTCGCCCAGGCGTCCTTGGCGGCGTGGGCGGCGTCCAGCGCCAGCTCCACGTCTTCGGCCGTCGAACGGGCCACTTCGCAGAACGGCTGGCCGCTGATCGGCGTGACGTTGGCGAAGTACTCGCCCTTGACCGGCGCGACGAATTTGCCGCCGATGAAGTTGTCGTAGCGTTGGCGGAACGGATTGGCGACGCCGAGTTTGCTGATGTCTGCGAGATTCATGTCATCCTCTTTCGTTGTGGGTTGGGTGGCCGTTGCGGGCACTGGTGTTTGCTCGGTACATCCCTTCTTTCGCAAACCCCGTGCCAGCCCGCTTTCCCCTGTTTTTGCCGTGTTGGACCGCCTGGCGCCGGCTGTTTCTGGTACAGGTGTTCCAAACTTGAACAGGTCAGCGGATCACCACGCCCCACGGCAACTGGCCCACAGCGATGTCGCCCGTCTTGCTGCCCGCGGCCGTGTCGATCACGGACACGCTGTCCGAGCGCCCGTTCGCCACGTACAGCCGGCTGCCGTCCGGCGTCAGCGCCATGTTCCAGGGCCGCTTGCCGACGGCGATGGTGGCGTCCACCGCATTGCGCGCCGCGTCGATGCGCATCACGCTGCCGTCCGCGCCGTTCGACACGAATACCGTCTTCCCGTCGGGCGACACGACGATGCCGGCCGGGTTCTTCCCCGCCGGGATCGTGGCGATGCTGCGGCGCTTGTCGATATCCAGCACGTACACCGCGCCCGCGAGCTCGCACGCGACGTAGGCCCGCGTACCGTCCGGCGCGAAGCCGATGCCGCGCGGGCGCAGGCCCACCGCGATCGAACCGACCTGGCGGCGTGCGGCCACGTCGATCACGTCGACCTGCTCCGCGTTCTCGGCCGAGACGAGCAACCAGCGCCCGTCCGGGCTGAACACGGCGTGCTCGGGGTTCTTGCCCTGGACGGGAATGTCGGCGACGAGCTTGCGCGCGGCCGCGTCGACGAGCGCCACGCTGTTGGAATCCTCGACGGCGACGGCGACCCAGCGGCC
>NZ_JBKYMO010000294.1:0-7200 GCF_047302915.1 Massilia sp. CT11-108
GGTGACCACTGCGGCGGCAGCCGGTGCGGCAGCGGCTTCGGCAGCGGCAGCCGGCGCAGTGGTCACCTGCAGCGGGCTCACGCCGGCCGAGGCTTCGGTGTCGATGATGGCGATGACTTCACCCGAGACGACGGTACCGCCGTCGTTCTTGATGATTTGCACGATCACGCCGGCAGCCGGTGCCGGCAGTTCCAGGACCACCTTGTCGGTCTCGATGTCGATCAGGTTCTCGTCGCGCGAAACGGCTTCGCCGACTTTCTTGTGCCACGACAGCAGGGTCGCTTCGGCGACCGATTCCGACAATTGGGGGACCTTGACTTCGATTTGTGCCATTTAGAAAACTCCGTTTTTGTATTCTGTGCAAAAAACCCCGCGCCACGGGCGCGGGGTCAATGATCGCTGCTTATTTGGTCAGGACAAAACCCTTCAACTTCGAGAACGCGGTGTCCAGCAGTTCCTTCTGCTGCGCCACGTGCTTGTCGGTGTAGCCGACAGCCGGCGACGCGGAAGCCGGACGGCCGGCGTATGCCAGGCGCTGGCCTGCTTCCATGCTTTCGAACACGTTGTGCTGGATCTGGAACCACGGGCCCTGGTTCTGCGGCTCGTCCTGCGTCCACACCACTTCGGTAGCGTTCGGGAACTTCTTCAGTTCAGCCTGGAACGCCTTGTGCGGGAACGGGTACAGCTGCTCGACGCGGAGGATGGCCGTGTCCGTCGTGCCGCGGGTCTTGCGTGCATTGACCAGGTCGTAGTACACCTTGCCCGAGCAGACGATCACGCGCTTGACCTTGTTGGCGTCGATCTTGTCGTCCAGTTCGCCGATGACGGTCTGGAAGCCGCCCTTGGCCAGGTCGGTCAGCGGCGAGCCGGCGTCCTTGTTACGCAGCAGCGACTTCGGCGTGAAGATGACGAGCGGCTTGCGGAACTGGCGCACCATCTGGCGGCGCAGCAGGTGGAAGATCTGCGCGGCCGTGGTCGGCTGCACGACTTGCATGTTGTGGTCGGCGGACAGTTGCAGGAAGCGCTCGATACGGGCCGACGAGTGCTCCGGACCCTGGCCTTCGTAGCCGTGCGGCAGCATCATGACGAGACCCGACGCGCGGCCCCACTTCACTTCGCCCGACGCGATGAACTGGTCGATTACGACCTGCGCACCGTTCACGAAGTCGCCGAACTGGCCTTCCCAGATCGTCAGCGTGTTCGGCTCGGCGGTCGAATAGCCGTATTCGAAGCCCAGCACCGCTTCTTCCGACAGCACGGAGTCGATGACGGTGAAGTTGGCCTGGTTGTCCGACACGTTCGCCAGCGGCAGGTAGATGCCCTGGTCCCAGCGCTCGCGGTTCTGGTCGTGCAGCACGGCGTGACGGTGCACGAAGGTGCCGCGGCCGGCGTCCTGACCCGACAGGCGGACGGCGTAACCCGAGGCCAGCAGCGACGCGTAGGCCAGGTGTTCGCCCATGCCCCAGTCGAGGTTCAGCTCGCCCTGGCCCATCTTGGAGCGGTCGGCCAGCACTTTCTCGACGAGCGAGTGCAGCTTGAAGTTTTCCGGCACGGTCGTGATGCGCTGGGCCAGGCGTTTCAGCTCGGTCAGCGGCACGGCGGTGTCGGCGGCGTCCGTCCACTTCTTGTTCAGGAACGGCGCCCAGTCGACGGCGTACTTGTTCTTGAAGTCGGTCAGGACCGGGTCGACGGTGTGCTTGCCGGCGTCCATCGCGTTGCGGTACGCGGCCACGAGCTGGTCGCCGCCGTCGGCGGCGATGGTGCCCTGCGCGGCCAGCTTGTCCGCGTACAGCTTGCGGGTGCCCGGGTGCTTGGCGATCTTCTTGTACATCAGCGGCTGGGTGAGAGCCGGCGTGTCCTGCTCGTTGTGGCCCAGCTTGCGGTAGCAGATCACGTCGACGACGATGTCTTTATGGAACTCGGTGCGGTAGTCCATCGCCAGCTGCGAGGCCAGCACGACGGCTTCCGGATCGTCCGCGTTCACGTGCAGCACCGGCGCCTCGATCATCTTGACGACGTCGGTGCAGTACAGTGTCGAGCGCGCGTCGCGCGGGTCGGACGTGGTGAAGCCGATCTGGTTGTTGATGACGATGTGGACCGTGCCGCCCGTGCCGTAGCCGCGGGTCTGCGCCAGGTTCAGCGTTTCCATCACGACGCCCTGGCCCGCGAACGCGGCGTCGCCGTGCACGAGGATCGGCAGGACTTCCTTGCCGAGGCGGTCGCCGCGGCGCTCCATGCGTGCCTTGACGGAACCTTCCACGACCGGGTTGACGATTTCCAGGTGCGACGGGTTGAACGCCAGCGACAGGTGGACCGGGCCGCCCGGGGTCGAGATGTCGCTCGAGAAGCCCTGGTGGTATTTGACGTCGCCGGCCGGCAGGTCGTCGGCGTGCTTGCCTTCGAATTCCTCGAACAGGTCGGACGGGGCCTTGCCCAGCGTGTTGACCAGCACGTTCAGGCGGCCGCGGTGGGCCATGCCGATGACGATTTCCTGCACGCCGTGCTCGCCGGCGCGGCGGATCACTTCGTCCATCGAGGCGATGAACGATTCGCCGCCTTCCAGCGAGAAGCGCTTGGCGCCGACGTACTTGGTGTGGAGGTAGCGCTCCAGGCCTTCGGCCGCGGTCAGGCGCTCGAGGATGTGTTTTTTCTTTTCAGCGGTGAAGGTCGGGGTCGAACGGATCGACTCGAGCTTCTCCTGCAGCCAGCGCTTCTCGGTCGGATCGCTGACGTACATGAATTCTGCGCCGATGGAACGGCAGTAGGTGTCGCGCAACATGTTCAGCAGGTCGCGCAGCGATGCGTCTTCCTGGCCGAAATAGGTGTTGCTGATGTTGAACTTGGTGTCCAGGTCGGCTTCGGTGAAGCCGTAGAAGGCCGGATCCAGTTCCGGGATCGGCGGACGTTCCTGGCGCTGCAGCGGGTCCAGGTTGGCCCAGCGCGAGCCGAGGTAGCGGTAAGCGGCGATCAACTGGGTCACGGCGACGCGCTTGCGGCCGAGTTCAGCGTCCGGCGATGCGGTCACGGTGCGGATCGGGCCCTGCTTGGCGCGTTCGGCGAACGAAGCGATCACGGACGAGTGATCCACGTCCGGCTTGGCGGTACCGTCGACGGCGGGCATGTGCTGCATCGCGTCGAAATAGGCGCGCCAGTTGTCCGGCACGGAGCCCGGATTGTTCAGGTACGCTTCGTACAACTCTTCCACGTACGGCGCATTACCGCCGAACAGGTACGAGTTGGCGTTATATTGTTGCATCATTCTTGCTCACCTTTCTTCGCGTTTCGCGATTTTAGGGCGGGTTAATCTAACCTTCCGCGACACGGCCTGACCGGTTAGCGGATCGCACTTACTTCATATCAAGTTGTGGGGGAAGGACTCTAAAGGCAAATCAATGCAACCGACCTGCCCATTGGCGCACGACATTGTAACGCAAGGATTCGGCCGCCGCTGACCCTGCAACGACATTTTATTCATTCCGATATTACTTTTTTTCACCTTGTCAACTAAATCATGAACCAGCGGTTGACCATCTAAATGATAATCGTTATCATTTGCGCATGCTCCCGACCGGCTCCACATCCCCCACCTCCACCGCGCTGCCCGCCGCGCGGCGTGCCACATTCCTGCGCCAGTTGCATCAATGGCACTGGATCAGTTCCGCCCTGTGCCTGATGGCCATGCTGCTGTTCGCCATCACGGGTTTTACCCTGAACCACGCGTCCCAGATCGAAGCGAAGCCGGCCGTCACGCGCCAGAAGGCCACCCTGCCCCCGGCGCTGCGCACGCAGATCGAGGAATTCGCCGCCGGCCATGCCGACGCCAACGTCCCCCTGCCCGCCCCCCTGGCGGACTGGGCCGAGCAGACGTTCCCCGTGCAGGTGCGCGGCGTGCGCGCCGAATGGAGCGAGGAAGACGCCTACGTCGCCCTGCCCCGCCCCGGCGGCGACGCGTGGCTGCGCATCGGCGCGGACGGCAATGCCGAATACGAATCGACCGACCGCGGCTGGATCTCGTGGCTGAACGACATGCACAAGGGCCGCAACGCCGGTCCCGTGTGGGGCTGGTTCATCGACATCTTCGCCATCGCCTGCGTCGTGTTCTGCGTCACCGGTTTCCTGATCCTGAAATACCACGCGGCCAACCGGCCGTCGACATGGCCCGTGATCGGCCTCGGCATCGTGCTGCCGATCGTGCTGGCCCTGCTGTTCGTTCATTAATCCATCCATCGAAAGCCGACATGAAACTGTCCCACTCGCTCGCCCTGACCCTGCCGCTCGCCTCGAGCTGGGCGATGGCCGCCGACCTCACCGTCAAGTTCGAACTGCCGCAGCTGAACGTGGCGGAGTACCACAAGCCCTACGTCGCGATCTGGATCGAGCGCGCGGACCAGAGCGTCGCCAACACGCTGGCGGTGCTGTACGACGTCAAGAAGCGCGACAACGCGGGCACCAAGTGGGTCAAGGACCTGCGCACGTGGTGGCGCAAGGCCGGCCGCGACGTCACGCTGCCGATGGACGGCGTGAGCGGCGCGACGCGCACGGCGGGCGTGCAGACATTGACCATCCCGGCCGCCCGCGCCGGCCTGGACAAGCTGCCTGCCGGCGACTACAAGCTCGTCGTCGAAGCGGCGCGCGAAGCGGGCGGCCGCGAACTCGTGCGCGTGCCGTTCCACTGGGAGCCGAAATCGAACGTGGCCGCCGCCTTCGCCGGCAAGGAAGAACTGGGCGCCGTGTCGCTCAGCATCAAGTAAGGAGTCCAGCATGCACATCAAGCAGATCGCCATCGCCCTCGCCCTGGCCGGCATCGCCTGCGTCGCGCAGGCGCACCGTCCGTGGATGATCCCGAACACGAGCCTCATCGAATCCGACCGCGGCGAAGCGTGGGCGACCATCGACGCCGCCATCTCGGAAGGCCTGTTCGAGACGGACTTCATGCCGCAGAAGCTGGACGGCCTCACGGTCACCGACCCGGACGGCAACACGGCCCCGGCGCCGGCCGCGACGCTCGGCAAGCACCGCTCCACCGTCGACATCCGGTTGCCGAAGGACGGCACCTACCGCGTCACCCTGGCCGCCGTGAACGTGATGGGCGCCTATAAACTGAACGGCGAGACGAAGCGCTTCCGCGCCACCGAGCAGACCGTCAAGGATGAAATCCCGGCCGGCGCCACGGACGTGCGCAGCATGACGATGGTGCAGCGCCAGGACACGTTCGTCACGCTGAACAAGCCGACGGCGGCCGCGCTGAAGCCGACGGGTTCGGGCCTGGAACTGGTCGCGCTGACGAATCCGACCGAACTGCGCGCCGGCGAAACAGCGAAGTTCCGCTTCCAGCTGGACGGCAAGCCGCTCGCGAATTTCCCGTTCAGCCTGATCCCGGGCGGCGTGAAATACCGCGGCACGCTGAACGAAGTGCGCCTGACGACGGACGCGAACGGCGACGCCAGTTTTACCCTGCCCGCGCCGAACATGTACTGGCTGAGCGCCGCGTATCCGGCCAACGCGCCGCGCGGCCTGGACGGCCCGGCGAAGCGCTACAGCTACTCGGCCACCTTCGAGATCCTGCCGGAGTGACCTTGACCGAACGCGCCGTCCTCATTCCGCTCGACCTCGCCCCGGCCGTGCCGCCGCCGGGCAGCCGGATCCACACGTTCGAAGGCGCGAGCATGGGGACGACGTGGACGGTCAGCGTCGCCGCCGGCCGCATCGACGATCCGCGCCCGGCGCTGCAGGCCGAACTGGATGCGATCGTCGCCCAGATGAGCCATTGGGAGCCCGACTCGCTGCTGTCGCGCTACAACCGCGCGCCGGCCGGCACGTGGGTCGACCTGCCCGCGCAATTCTTCGACGTGATCGACTACGCGCTGTGGGCGCACATGGCCAGCGGCGGCGCATACGATCCGGCTGCGGGCGCCCTCGTCGACCTGTGGGGCTTCGGCGCCGCGCGGCGCTACGATCACACGGGGTTCTATGCGCCGGTCGACGCCGCCATCGGGCAAACGCTGGATCAACGCGCCGCGGCGCGCCTGTCGTTCGACCGCGACGGGCGCCGGCTGCTGCAGCCGGGCGGTCTCCGGCTCGACCTGTCCTCCATCGCGAAGGGTCATGCCGTCGACCGCCTCGCGCAATGCCTCGAGCGGCGGGGGCTCCACCACTACCTCGTCGAGGTGGGCGGCGAATTGCGCGGCGCGGGCGTGAAGCCGGACGGGCATCCGTGGTGGGTGGAGATCGAAGGCGTTCCCGATAGCGCCACGCCGCAGGCCGTCGTCGCGCTGCACGGCTTGTCCATCGCGACGTCCGGCGACTACCGCCAGTATTTCGAACACGGCGCGCGCCGCGTGTCGCACACGCTGGACCCGCGCACGGGCCGGCCCGTCGCCAACGACGTCGCTTCCGTGACCGTGCTGGCGCCCACGTGCATGGAAGCCGACGCGCTGTCGACCGTCCTCGCCGTACTCGGTCCGGACGACGGCGTCGCGTTCGCCGAGGCGCGCGCGCTGGCGGCTCGGGTCCTCGTGCGGCGCGCTGGCACGCTGGACGAAATCGTGACCCCGGCCTGGAAGGCGCTGCTGCAATGACGGCGGAACCGCTGCGCCTCGCCGGCGCGCTGGCCCTGTCCCTGGGCTGGCTCGGGCTGTCGTACCGCATGTGGCGCACCCACCGCAACAGTGCCGCCATGGACGTCAAGGGCGCGGACTGGCTCGTCGTCCACGCCAGCCAGACCGGCAGCGCGGAGATGCAGACGGCGCGCGCGTGCTGTTCATCGCCAGCACGTACGGCGAAGGCGACGCGCCCGACACGGCCGCGCCGTTCGCGGGCCGGTTGATGGCGGCCGGTCTCGACCTGTCCCACCTGCACTACGCCGTGCTCGCGCTGGGCGACAGGAATTACGCGAATTACTGCGGCTTCGGCCGCGCGCTGGACGCCTGGCTCGCGCAACAGGGCGCGACGCGCCTGTTCGACCGCATCGACGTCGACCGCGGCGATGCCAAAGCGCTGGCGGAATGGCAGCACCACGTGGGCCGCCTGGCCGGCACGGACGACGCCCCGGACTGGGACGCGCCCGCGTACGGCAACTGGCGCATCGTCGCGCGCACGCTGGAAAATCCCGGCAGCGCGGGCGCACCGTTGTACCGCGTCGCGCTCGAACCCGTCGGCGGCGCGCTGCCGGCGTGGGAAGCGGGCGACCTCGCCCAGGTC
>NZ_JBKYMO010000295.1:0-7177 GCF_047302915.1 Massilia sp. CT11-108
CCCCCCCCCCCCCATTTTTTTTTTAAATTATACGCCCACCACCTATATCTACACCTCTTTATTCGTCGTCAGCTTCATTTGTTAATAACACACAGCCGCGCGCGCCCGCGCTGGGCGGCGTCGAGCTGCTTCGTCAACGCGCGCTTCTTCGTCTCGTCGTTGCGCACGCGCTCGAGCGCATCGAAGGCGCCCTTGCGGATCGCGTCCAGCGTGCCGGCCAGGCTCTTAGCATCGACCGGCGCGGGCTTGTCGCCGCCCGTGCCCAGCTTCTCGAGATAGCCTTGCACGATCTGGGCCGACTTGATGTCCGCATCGATCGCGGCGACCAGGTCCTGCAGCGCCTGCACCTTCGCCTCCAGGTCCGCCTCGCGCGCGCTCGGGCTGTCGGCCCGCGCCTGGTCGCGCGTGACGACCTGCCCGACCTGGATCCCGGCATCGGCCTGCAGCCGAACGGTGTCCTTGTCGAAGTTGGCGGGCATGCCCGTGATCTCGACCTGCGTCGCGCCGGCCGCCACCTGCGCGACGCGCTCCACCGTGGCGCTGCCGGGGTACAAGGTGACGCTCTGGATGGGGGCTTCTACCGCTGCCACGGACGAGAGGGCGAATGCCAGCCCCAGTGGCCATGCCTGCTTGAATTCCATGATGCTGCTATCGATTACGTGTGCAAATGTGCACAGCATACTCTTCCTGCCCCGAGCCGTCTCGCTGACCGTGCTCGTGCCTGACAGGCGTCACTTCCCCGCCTCCCGCCGGCCCCCGGCCGGCGGCAGTGCCACGTGTTACCGCCTGGCTCGCCTCGGGTAGCGCCGTGCGCGCCGCGAGGGCGCCGGTGGCGAGCCGTTGCAGGTTGATGGCCGCGTTCACGTCGCGGTCGTGCTGCGCGCCGCAACCGGCGCAGGTCCACGCCCGGTCGCCCAACGCCAGCACTCCGTTGCGGGTACCGCACGCCGAACACAGTTTGCTGGACGGGTACCAGCGCTTGGCCAGCACGATGTGCGTACCGTAGCGTCCCGACTTGTACGTCAGCTGGCGCCGGAATTCGTAAAAGCCGACATCGGCGATCGCGCGCGCCAGGCGCGCGTTGGCAAGCATGCCGCGCACGTTCAGGTCTTCGATCACCAGCGCCTGATTTTCGCGGCACAGCCGGGCCGTGAGCTTATGCGTGAAATCCCGGCGCACGCGCGCGATGCGCGCCAGCAGCCGCGCCAGCGCCAGCGCGCCCTTGGTCCGGTTCTTCGATGCCGGCAGGCGCGTGCCCTTGACTATGCGTCCGACGATCCCGGCCGCGGCCTTGGCCGCCTCCAGCTTGCGCGACTGCCGGCGCGAGCGGATGCGCAGGCGCCGCAGCGCCGCCTTCAACGGCCGTGGCGCCGCGATCTTCTCGCCACTGGACAGCGTGGCCGCGCTGGTCACGCCCAGGTCGACGCCGGTGACGGCGTCACCTGTGCGACGCCGCCGGGCCAGGTGGTCCGGCACGTCGACCTGAACCGCCAAATACCAGTGATCGGCTTCGCGCGAGACACTCGCGCCCATGATCTTGCCGCCCCAGCGCAGCGTTTCGCGCAGCGCGACGCGGCCCACTTTCGGCAGCACGGCGCTGCATCCCTCGAGCCGGAACTTGTCGTTCGCCAGGTAGAAGCTGTTGGCCGAACGGCCCTTTTTCTTGAAGCGCGGCGCGTGCGCCGGTTGGCCGGCGCGGCGCTGCTCGAAATATCGGCTCCACGCCTTCGCGAGGTTGGCGAACGGTTGGGCGTGCGCGTCGCGGTGGAGGGCACGCAGCCACGGCTTGCCGTCGGCGTCGAGCCAGTCGGGATCCGAATACTTGATGCGATTGAACGCCTTCTTGAGTGCCATCGCGTTTGGCCGCAGGCCGCGGGCTGCCTGACGGTTCCACTCGGCGAGCGCCCAGTTCCAGACCCGGCGGGCGGTGCCGGCCGCGCGTGCAAAATAGTCGCGCTGCTCCGCTGTCGCGTCAATCCTGATCCGGTGCGCCAGCAGCATGGCTGCTCTCCGGAGTCGCGCGCAACTGGCGGCAGAAGATGCGCAGGCCATGCAATCTGCTTGAGAAGCAATCCACGTAGCGGCGCCGGTTTTTGGTAGTGCGGGCAGCCGGGTCAAACCGATCTTCGCGCTCGCACCGCTGCAGCGAATTGACCGTGATTCCCAGCAGCTTGACAGCCTCGCCCGTGCGCATTCTGTTTTCCATGATCACGATTGGACACATTCACTCATGTTTAGTTCGACTAGAGTCGTACTCTTTCGGGATTGAACCCGCCGAGCTTAGCAAATGGCGCCGTGGGAAAAGCCGCGAAATGTAACGATGTCAACTATCATCTTATGACAACGTTGTTGTTGTACAATTTCTTTTGCGACAAGTCGCGCACTTCACTCTCCGGGAGATCACACCATGTTTCGTAAATGTTTCGCCGAATTCCTCGGCACGTTCTGGCTCGTGCTGGGCGGCTGCGGCAGCGCCGTGCTGGCCGCCAAATTCGCCGACGTCGGCATCGGCCTCGCGGGCGTCTCGCTCGCCTTCGGCCTGACCGTGCTGACCGGCGCTTATGCGTTCGGCCCCGTCTCGGGCGGCCATTTCAATCCGGCCGTCACGGTCGGCCTGTGGGCGGGCGGCCGCTTCCCGGCGCGCAATATCGTTCCGTACGTCGTCGTGCAGGTGTGCGGCGCGATCGCGGCAGCAGCAGTGCTGTATGCGATCGCGAGCGGCAAGCCGGGCTTCGACCTCGCGGGCGGCTTTGCCTCGAACGGCTACGGCGAACACTCGCCGGGCGGCTATTCGCTCGGCGCGGCCCTCGTCACGGAACTCGTGATGACGTTCATGTTCGTGCTGATCATCCTCGGCGCGACGCATACCCGTGCGCCCGTGGGCTTTGCCGGTCTCGCGATCGGGCTGGCGCTGACGCTCATCCACCTGATCAGCATCCCCGTCACCAACACGTCCGTCAACCCGGCCCGTAGCACGGGCCAGGCGCTGTTCGTCGGCGGCTGGGCGGTCGCGCAACTGTGGCTGTTCTGGCTCGCGCCGCTGCTGGGCGGCGTGCTGGGCGGCGCGGTGTACCGCATCCTGCTCGAACGCGACGAGACCGAGCCGGCGGTGGAAGGACGTCCGGTCCGCACCTGAACGCCGGCCGCACACGGCGCACAGGCGGGCTGCTGCACGATTTTGCTGGCGGCCCGCCGCGCGGCACCTAGAATGGTGAAAGCGTCACGCCCCGCGGGCGCGGTGACGTGGCGCCCTCATCTCGGGAGGTTGCCATGTATCGTAAATGTCTCGCCGAATTCATCGGCACATTCTGGCTCGTGCTGGGCGGCTGCGGCAGCGCCGTGCTGGCCGCGACATTCCCTGACGTCGGCATCGGCTTCACCGGCGTCGCGCTTGCCTTCGGGCTTACCGTGCTGACAGGCGCCTACGCGCTCGGTCCGGTCTCCGGCGGCCACTTCAATCCGGCCGTGACCGTCGGTCTCTGGGCGGGCGGCCGCTTCCCCGCCCGCCAGATCGGCCCGTACATCCTCGTGCAGGTGGCCGGGGCAATCGCAGCGGCGGCCGTCCTGTACGCCATCGCGAGCGGCAAGCCGGGCTTCGATGCGGCGGCCGGCTTCGCCGCCAACGGCTATGGCGCGCACTCGCCCGGCAACTACTCGCTGGGGTCGGCGCTGATCACCGAAGTGGTCATGACGTTCATGTTCGTACTGATCATTCTCGGCGCGACGCACACGCGGGCGCCGGTCGGGTTTGCCGGCCTCGCGATCGGGCTGGCGCTGACGCTGATCCACCTGATCAGCATCCCCGTGACCAACACGTCCGTCAATCCTGCCCGCAGCACGGGGCCCGCGCTGTTCGCCGGCACCTGGGCGCTCGCGCAGTTGTGGCTGTTCTGGCTCGCGCCGCTGCTGGGCGGTGCATTGGCCGGCATCTTGTACCGCGCCGTGCTGGAACGCGAGGTGTCCGAGCCTGCGGTGGAGGGCCAGCCGGACTTGGGCCTGCGGCCGGCCCACCGCTGATCAGCGTGCGGCGTGCCTGCGTACGACGATCCCGTCCTTCATCACGAACACCGGCCGCTCGGTGACCGTGATGTCGGCGATGGGATTGCCGGGAACGGCCACCACGTCCGCCAGCTTGCCCGCTTCCAGCGTGCCGACGCGCTCAAACGTGCCCAGCAGGCGAGCCGCGTTGGCGGTGCCGGCCAGCAGCGACTGCGCAGGCGTCAGCCCGTTCTCGACCATGTAGCGGAATTCGCGCGCATTCGTGCCGTGCGCGCCGACGCCGGCATCCGTGCCGAGCGCGATCGGCACGCCGATCTGCACGGCGTGGCGGAACGTCTGGCGCAGGTGCGCCGCGGCGGCGCGGCCCTTTTCCGCGATCACGGGCGGGAAAGTGGCGATCTTTTCCTCGACGTGCGCGATGGCGGAAATCGTCGGCACGAGATAGACGTTCTTTGCCTTCATCGCGCGCAGCGTGTCGTCCTCGATGAAGCTGCCGTGCTCGATCGAATCGACGCCGGCCGCCACCGCCATCTTCGCCGCCTTGTCGCCATGCGCATGCGCCGCGACCTTGCGGCCCCACGCGTGCGACTCGCCGATCACGGCATTCATCTCGTCCTGCGACAGCTCCGGTGCATCGACGGGATCCGACAGCGACAGCACGCCGCCCGACGGCATGAACTTGATGACGTTGGCGCCGTACTTGATCTGGTAGCGCACCGCGGCCCGACACTCTTCCGGCCCGTTGCACACGCCCTGCAGCGGCCCGGCCAGCGGCAGTTTATGCGGCGGAATCGGGTCCTGGTCCGCATGGCCGCCGGTGGAGCCGACCGCATAGTTCGACACGAGCATGCGCGGCCCCGGCACCTTGCCCGCGTCGATGGCGTTGCGCAGGCCAAGCGCGACCCAGTCCGTCGAGCCGACGTCGCGTACGGACGTGAAACCCGCCTCGAGCGTGATGCGCGCGTAATAGGCGCCGTACAGCGCCTGCTCCGCCGGGAAGCGCATCATGTTGTCGAAGAAGTCGCCGTACCAGTTGTCGCTGCCCTGGCCGGACAGGTGCACGTGGGCGTCGATGAAGCCCGGCAGCAGGGTCGCGTCGCCCAGATCGATGACCTCGGCGCCGGCCGGCACGTCCGCCTTGTCGGCTTGTGCGATGCGGACGATCTTGTTACCGACGATGGTCAGCTGGGGATGCTCGACGAGCTTGCCGCTGGCGCCGTCGAACATGCGCGCGGCGCGCAGGACGACGGTGTGTGGGGTCGCCGGGGCGGCGTCGGCCGCGCAGGCGTTAATGGCCAGGAGGGAGAGGACGGCGGTGAGGATGCGGGTTGGTATTGTCATTGTGGGCAGCTCATCGGTAGGAAAGCGCCGATGTTACGCCCAGGGACTCCCATTAACAACGTGATCGCATGCCGCACCGCGGCATATCACGCCTGCTTGCGGCGGCGACGAATGAAGGCGATGGCGCCGGCACCCAGGCCGAACGTCGCGATGCTGACCGGTTCCGGCACGGCGTTCAGCTGGTCGGTGCTGGCGAACGTGGCGTAGGCGGCGGCATTCGCGGCCTTGAACTGGGCCTGCATGGCGCCGTCGCAGCAGTCTTCGATGCCGTAGATCTTCAGGACGTGGTTGCCCGCCGCAAGATTGAGCGCGCCCTGCAGGCTGCCGTTCGCCGCGCCGTAGGTGTTGGCCCACCACATGTCGTGCGTGTTGTAGCCGAGGGCAACGCCGTCGACGAACAGGGCGCCGCCGAAGCCGAAATCGACGCCGGTGCGGAAGTTCCACGTGCCGGCCTGCGCCGCGGTGACGCCGAAATCGATCGTGGACTCGAAGGCGTAATTGCTGATCCCGCCGAAGTAATTCTTGACCGCCAGGTTGTCGTACACTGCGACGGACTTGCTGCCCTTGTACGCGGCGGGATTGGCAATGGCGGCATCCACGGCCAGCTTGTATGCAGCCGCGTTTGCCTGCGCCGCGGGCGACGTGGTCGCCACCTGTACGGTAATGACGCTGGCGTTGGCATTGAAGGCGAAGCTGGCAAGCAGGGCAAGGGCGAGTCGGGAGCGCGCGTTCATCGCAGATTTCCTTAATTTTGTTTAACTTAGATCAATATATCATTCCAAAAAGAACTTTGTCATTACAAAAAGGAATCTTTGTTGTTTATTTATTATTTTGCGTCAATACGACGCAACACGATGGGCCTTCGTCCATGACGCCACGCTGCCAATCGGTTTCCGCGAACTTCCTGATGGGTGCAGGCATCCTGCCGCTGGCCCTGTACATCGCCTGGGTCGCCGCCTTCCTGATCACGACCGTGCCCGGCCAGCCGCCCCGCGTCCCGATCATCGATCCGATCGGCATGGTGGGCCTCGGCATGGTCGTATACCTCGGCTCGTCCATCGTCGCCGGGCTGGGCATCGTGTGGTCGTGGCTGCTGGCGCGGGCCTATCCGGAGCGGCGCACGCGCCGGGCACTGGTCCTGCCCGTCATCGTCATCCTGGTGCTGGTGCTGCCGTTTGTCTTTCCGTGATCAGTTCAATCCGCCGCGCCGCGCCGCGTGCTTGCCCAGCGCCGCCAGATCGAGATCGGCATCGCCCTGCGCGACGGCATCCTGCAAGGTCGACTTCAACGTCTCGCCGAATGCCAGCGGCAAGCCCTTGCCCTGCCCCGCCTCCACCGCGAGGCGCACATCCTTCAGGCCCAGCGACAGTTTGAAGCCGGCCGGCGAATAGCGCTCCCCGGCGATCATCCCCCCATAACCCTTGTACACGGGCGAACCGGCGAACAGCGTGCTGGTGACGAGGTCGATGAAATCCGCGGCCGGCACGCCGTGGGCACGCGCCAGCGCGGCGCCCTCGCCCGTCGCTTCGATCGCGCAGGCGAGCATCAGGTTGCACGCGAGCTTGATCGCATTCGCCTGTTCCGGCTCGCTGCCGAAGCGCCACGTCTTTTGTCCCAGCAGGTCGAACAGGGGCTGCACGCGCGCGATCAATTCGTCGCTGCCGCCGGCGAGGATGTTCAGCTTGCCCGCTGCCGCGACGTCCACGCGGCCCAGCACCGGCGCGGCGACATAGCCGACGCCGCGCTCGACGTGCAGCGCCGCCATCTCGCGCGCGAACGCGACGGAGACGGTGGCCATGTTGACGTGGATGGTGCCGGGCGCCATCGCGGCCAGCAC
>NZ_JBKYMO010000296.1:0-7124 GCF_047302915.1 Massilia sp. CT11-108
GACAAGCGCTTGCCCTCGGGCCGGTCCAGGCCGAGCAGTTCGCCCGCGCTCGCGTTCACGAGGCTGATCGCGCCTGCTGACGGACCCGGACGGCCGCCGCTACCGCGCGCAACGCGGCCAGTTCTACGACCGCGGCTTCGCGCGCCACTTCATCATGGTCGAGGAACTGACGGCGGAGCTGGAAGACTCGGAGCGCGCGACCTACGCACGCCTGATCCGCGTGCTGGCGCATGAAGTCAACAACACGGTGGCCGCGACGGGCTCCGTGCTCGACTCGCTGCTGTACTACCGCGGCCAGCTGCACGAACGGGACGCGGGCGACTTCGCGACGGCCATCGTCGCCGTCAAACGGCGCAATGCGAGCCTCGGCGAATTCATCGACCGCTTCACGAAGGTCGTCAAGATGCCGCCGCCGGAACCGCGCCCGACGGATCTGAAAGCGGTCGTCGACGACATCCTGTGGCTGAACCGCGAACAATGCAGCAGCCGCGGCATCGCGCTGGGCTGGCACCGCTGCGATGCCGTCGCGCCGCTCGCGCTGGATGCGCAGCTGATCGAGCAGGCCCTCATGAACATCGTCAAGAATGCGATGGAAGCGATCGAGGCGGCCAGTCAATCGAGCGGCGCGATCAGGCTGGAGCTGGCGGACGAAGGCCGGAGAGTCAGGCTCTCGGTCGTCGATTCCGGCGACCTGCTGGCCACCGGACCGGCGCGGCCGCTGTTCACGCCGTTCTTCACGACGCGCAAAGGCGGCCAGGGGATCGGGTTGATGTTCGTGCGCGAGGTGCTGCAGCGGCACGGGTGCACGTATTCGCTGGCGCCGGGGGCGCCGGGAGAGACGCGGTTCGACATCTGGTTCCCGGCGCCGTGACGCATTACCCCTTCGGGTACTTGATCGTCATTTCCTTCAGCAGGTTGTCCGCATGGTCGACCTCCTTCATCACCCACAGCATGTAGCGGATGTCGACGTGGATCGCACGCGTGATCACCGGATCGAAGTACCAGTCCTTCGTGATCGACTCGTAGGTCGAATCGAAGTTCAGGCCGACCAGTTCCCCGCGCTTGTTCATCACGGCGGAGCCGGAATTGCCGCCCGTCGTGTCGGCGCTCGACAGGAAGTTCACCGGCACCGTGCCCAGCGCCGGATCCCGGAACTGGCCGTAGCGCTTGTCGCGGATTGCCTGCAGCAGCGAATTCGGCGCGTCGAACGGCGCCTTGCCCGTCTGCTTTTCGAGGATGCCTTCGACGGTGGTGAACGGACCCTTGACGATGCCGTCGCGCGGGCTGTACGGCGCCACGGTGCCGTAGGTCACGCGCAAGGTGCCGTTCGCGTCCGGGTAGACCGGCTTGCCCTGCGACTTCTTCCAGGCCACGACGGCGTCCATGTACAGCGGGACGACGCGTTCCAGGTTGCCGTCGACTTCCTTGCGGCGCTCTTCCAGCGCGACGCCGGCGTCGTGCAGGTGCACGGCCAGCTGGATGAACGGGTCGCTCGATTTGCGGAACGCGTCCGCGTCCTTGCCGATCCACGCCAGGCGCTTCGCCGTGTCGCCCAGCTCCGTGCCCTTGTACAGCGGCGCCAGCGCGTTCTGCGCGGGCAGCAGCCCGTCCAGCCCGTGCGGCCGCACCTTCGTGTCGATCTTGCCGTAGCGGACCAGCGCGGCCTGCCAGCGGGCCTGGTCGACGCTGGGCACGAACGATTGCTCGAGGCGGGCCAGGCGCGCCTTGATGAACGAGACGTCGCGCTCCTGGAAGCCCGCTTCGCGCTGCGCGTCCGGCCTCTGGTGTTCCAGCGCCAGGCGGTACAGGGTGCGCGCGCTCTTCAGCAGGTCGCTGTGCGTGGCTTCCGCCCATGCGGTCTCGTGCTGTGTCGTCGCCATGTCGGCGGCGATGGCGGCGTCGAGGTCGGCCAGCAGGTTCTTCGGTCCAGTGCCGTGCTGCTTGTACCACGTGCGGAATTGAGCGTCCTGCGCGTCCTTGATGGCAGCGATGTCCTTGCGCGCGAAGCCGTCCAGCAGGCCGCGCGTCTTTTTCAGCACGTTGTTCAGGCTCTTCGCCACGCTCGCGTAGCGCACCGTGTAGTCCGGGTTGCCCATCGTGGCGGCCGCGATCACCGAGAGGTCGGCCGTGATCGATGCCACCTTGGCCGGATAGTCGACGTCGCGCGCGAAGCGGATCTCGGCCGGCAGCTTGTAGCGGCTCGTGCGGCCCGGGTAGCCGGCCAGCAGGATCGGGTCGCCCGCCTTCAACCCTTCGGCCGAGACGACGAGGAAGCTCTTCGATTTATAGGGCACGTTGTCCGGCGACGGATCGGCCGGGCGGCCATCCTTGCCGACGTACGCGCGCAGGAAGGAAAAGTCGCCGACGTGGCGCGGGAATTCGTAGTTGTCGATGTCGCCGCCGAAGTCGCCCACGCTGTTCGCGGGCGCGTAGACGAGGCGCACGTCGCGGATCAGCAGCTGCTTGATGCGGTAGTACTCGCCGCCGCGGTTGAACGCGGGGACCGCGCAGCGGTAGGCCTTGTCGCTCTCGCACTCCGCGATCAGCGCCTTGATGCGCGCCGCGACCTGCTCGTGGCGCTCCTTGCCCGACACGCCGGCACCGAGGCCCTTCAGGACGCGGTCCGTCACGTTCTCGACCTTCTCCGTCACGTAGACGACCGTGTTCGGCCCGCCCGGCAGTTCCTCCGCGCGCGTCTTCGCGAGGAAGCCGTTGGCGATGTAATTGTGTTCCGGGGTCGAATTGCGCTGGATCGCGCCGTAGCCGCAGTGGTGGTTCGTGACGACGAGACCGTCCGGCGACACGAACGACGCCGAACAGCCCGGCGTCGCCACGATGGCGCTCATCGGGTGTTTCGACAGGTCGGCGAGACGCTCGGCCGGGATCGTGATGCCGATGCGTTTCAGCTCGGATTTCAGCTGCGGCAGCTGGTGCGGCTGCCACTGGCCCTCGTCGGCGAGCGCCCCGGCGCTCGCCCCCAGCAGGGCGACGGGAAGGACGACGGATTTGAACAAGACAAACCTCGCGAAAAAAAGCAACCACGAGTATATCGCCAGGCCGTCTTGTTTCGGAAACAAAATTGTCAGGATTCGTTCTGAAAGAGTATGTACAGACCCCATAACGGCGTCGTGCGGACGCCACATCCCGCAATTTCGTCGATCAGGCGTATTTACGTTTGCGTCGTCGCAGCACCGCCGCCATCCCCGCCAGCGCGGCCGCGCACAACGCCGGCGACGCGGGTTCCGGCAGGCCGACGCGCACCTCGTCCAGCGCGGGCGCGCTGTAGCCCGCCTGCCGGTTCGCGGTCGAGAAGGCGAAGTAGCGCACCTCGTCGAAGCCGTTCCCGTCGACGAGTCCCAGGATCGCGCCGCGCGGAGAACTGAAGTTGCCGCTGCCGGTGCGCTGGCCATCCGCATACGTGGCCCAGTAGCCGTTCAGGGACTGGTAGCCGCTGCCGGCCGCGAACTCGATCCGGTAGAAATCCGCGCCGTCCGCGCGCCGCACGCTGATGTACGCGTTCGTGCCGGACGTGGCGAAGTAGTTGCCGGAGAACGCGGGGCTCAGTTCCGAGACGGCGTCATAGCAGTCCACACCGGCGTAGCCGCAGCCGTTGTTGGCGCCGTAGCCGCTTGCGTGGAACAGCAGGCCGTCCTCGACCCAGTCGTTGGCGAGCGCCGTGTTCAGGTCGAAGTGCGCCGCGTTGGTGACGGTGCCGACGGCCGTGCCGGCACCGAGGGTCTGCAGCACGGCGGCGCCGGCCCATTGCGCGACCAGGGTTAGAGCGGCTGCACACAGCAGGCGGTTCTTGACATGCATGGTCGTCTCCATCATGGCGTGGGAATCAGGTCGAGCGCGTCGTAGCTGTAGCCGGGGCTCAGGAAGCGGATGCCGCTGGAGCCGCTGATCGCCGTCAGCGTCAGCACGTTCTGGCCCACGACCAGTTCGGTGGCCGGGATGTCGAACGTATACATCGTGTTGTTGCCGCGGTAGGTGCCGACCGTCAGCGTGCGCGACGACGGCTGCGTGGACGCCGGCGGATTCGCCGAGACCCAGCCGTTGACCTGCGTCTTGGGCCGTCCGCCCGCGAAGGCGTCCGTGATGCCGACGCGCAGCCGCAGCGGCACGATCTGGCTCGCGCGCAGGTTGAAGCGCACGGTCAGCGTGCCGTTCACGTCCTTCCACTGGTACGCGGGGAAGCCCGTGGCCGGTGTCGACGTGCCGACCACGTAATCGCCCGGCGTCCACGGCGCCATGCGCACGTCGGACGGGTGCATGGTCGTGACCTTGCCGCCGTTGATGAATTCCGCCGGCGTGCCGTCCCACTCGCCGATGCGCCAGAGCGCGGCCGCGCCGCCCGGATCGCCCGTCACGGCGACGGTGCCCGCGTCCGTCGTGGCGCCCGCGCCGACCGTCACCGTGCGCGTGTCGACCGCCAGCTCGTTCTTGTAGACCTTCATCGTATAGGTCCCGGGGATCATGCCGGTGCTGGCGAAATGGCCGTCCGTGGCATCGGCCGCCGTCCAGTACTGGGCCGTCGCATTCGCGAAGCCGACCGTGTAGGCGAAGCGCGGATCGCGGCCCGTGATGGCCGCCCCGCTCACCCCACCGCGTGCTTCCGGCCCCACCCAGCCCGTGAGGCCGAGGGTGCCGAGCCAGGACGTGTCCACCGGTGCCGGTGCGGCGCCGTCGTTGAACACCATCGTGTACGTGTTGAGGACTTTCGTGCGCAGCGGCTCCGTCTGGCCCTCGCCGTAGTTGATGATGTAGGTGATCTCCTGGTTCGTGGCCGTGGCCTGGTTCAGCAGGCTGCGGTAGAACGGGCCGCCCGAATTGCCCTCATTGTTGTCGCGGACGATCCACAGGCCGACGTTGGTCCCCGTCGCGCCGATGAATTGCCAGTCCTTCAGGCGCATGTTCGAGTAGTGCTTGGAGCGCGTCTCGCCGTTCGGCATGCCGAAGACGTCGCTCGCTTCGATCGCCCCGCTGGTGCCGCGCAGGTCGGACGGCGCCGGGCCGTTGGGCAGCCGCGCGATCGGCACGCGCACGATGAAGCGCGCGAGATTCAGCGTGTCGGGCTCGCTCGTGAAATACGTCCCCATATAGATCTTCGCCTCGCCGCGGCGCGCGATGTAGTAGTGCGTGAGGCCGCCCGCCTGCACGGTCACCTTGACGACGTCGCTGCCGATCGTCTGCGCGTTCACGTCCACCGCGGAGATGCCCTTGTACAGGTAGTCGAAGCCGGAATTGACCTGCGTGCCGCGGCCCTGGTCCTGGTACTCGACGCCGTTGTAGACCAGCGACGCGATGTCGCCGGCCGACTGCGTGCTGACGCCGTTGTCCAGGCGCCGCACCTTGAAGACGAGGCCCGCGCCCGTGTCGATCGTGTAGAAACTGGCATCCTGCGTGAGGCCGAACGCGGATACCGTGGCGACGGTCGCCAGCGACTTGGTGGCGCCGGCGCTTGCAGTGTTGTTGTCGCTGCAGCCTGCGGCCAGCAGGCATAACGTTGAGGCGAAGGCGGTCCTGCGCATGAACATGTGCATCGTCTGTCTCCTGTTTGTCGGTTTGTCGGGACGTCAGTCCCGATTGTCAAATATGTACGCACCCGGGTTTGCACATCAGTATTGACGGGCTGCGCGCGGCGGGTCAACGGGGTGGAATGCTTGCCACGCAAAGAATCACGCGCTTGAGCGGAGGCCAGCAGATGCAGATAGAATGGCGGGTCCGGCGCTGTCCGGAGCTTCTCGCCGACCATCATCATGTCCAGCCTTCTCGCCCCCGTTTCCGCCCTCCTCCGCCGCCTGTCGATCGACACCTTCACCATCCTGCTGCTGTGCACCGTCGCCCTCGCGAGCGTGCTGCCGTGCGCGGGCGAGACGGCCGTCGTCCTCGGCAAGGTCACCACCGTCGCCATCGGCTTGTTGTTCTTCCTGCACGGCGCAAAGCTGTCGCGCGAAGCGATCGTCGCCGGCATGACGCACTGGCGCCTGCACCTGCTGGTGCTTGCGTCGACCTTCGTCATGTTCCCGCTGCTGGGTCTCGCCATGAAGCCGCTGGCGGGCAGCGTCGTCACGCCCGAGCTGTACGTGGGCATCCTGTTCCTGTGCACCCTGCCCTCCACCGTGCAGTCGTCGATCGCGTTCACGTCGATGGCGCGCGGGAACGTGGCGGCGGCCGTGTGCAGCGCGTCGGCGTCGAACTTCGTCGGCATCTTCGTCACGCCGCTGCTCGTGTCGACGCTGATCGTGCAGGGCGCGGCGGGCGGCTCGTCGCTGGACGCGGTGATCACCATCGTCGAACAGCTGCTGCTGCCTTTCCTGGCCGGGCAATTCCTGCGTCCGTGGATCGGCAAATGGGTGGACAGCCACAAGCCGATGCTGAAGATCGTCGACCAGGGCTCGATCCTGCTGGTGGTCTACACGGCGTTTTCCGAATCCGTCAACGAAGGCCTGTGGCACAAGCTGTCGGGGGAATCGCTCGTTGCGCTCGTCGTCATCAGCTGCGTGATGCTGGCGATCGCGCTGGGCCTCGCCACGTGGACGAGCCGGCGCCTCGGCTTCAGCCGCGAGGACGAGATCACCATCGTGTTCTGCGGCTCCAAAAAGAGTCTGGCCAGCGGCGTGCCGATGGCCAAGGTGCTGTTCGCACCGAGCGCGCTGGGCATGGTCATCCTGCCCGTAATGCTGTTCCACCAGATCCAGCTGATGGTCTGCGCGGTCCTCGCCCAGAAGTGGGGCCGCGAACAACGTTAACACCAGGGTCAGAGCCCGATTATTGGAAATGTCTTTTAGGTTGTTGCCAAAATCCGGGCTCTGACCCCGGTTTTATTTGGCCAGCGCCAGGCCGCCCCACCACACTTCGGGGAGCGCGGCGGCGAGCATCATGCCGGGGCCCAGCGCCGTGATGAGCCAGCGCCGGCGCGGCGGCAGCCAGGCCGTGCGCGGATCATGCAGGCTCGCGCGGATGTCGCGCCAGCTGAAGCTTGCCAGCGCCGCCATCCCGAGCGCGAACAGCATCCACAGCGCCGACTCGTTCAACAGTGCGGCGAAGTCCTCATCCAGATAAGCGAGCGCCGGCAGCGCGAGGCTCGCGCTGCCCAGCAGTTCGGCCGTCGCGACGACGGC
>NZ_JBKYMO010000297.1:0-7115 GCF_047302915.1 Massilia sp. CT11-108
TTCCACACGCCGGCGCCGTTCCCGCGACGGTCGTCATCGAAGGCCGCCGGCCCGGCCCCGGCGTGTGGAAGGTGTCGAAGGGAACGCACGTGATGTGGGTCTTCGGCACCTATTCTCCGCTGCCGCGGAACATGGAGTGGGATGCGTCGCGCGTCGAGCGCCTCGTGGCGAAGTCGCAGGAAGTCCTGATGCCGCCCGTCGCGAAAGCCCACATCGGTTTCTTCAGCGGGTTGACGGCGTTGCCCAGCCTCATCGGCATCAAGCGCAATCCGGACGATGCGGTGCTGCATGACGTGGTCCCGGCCGACGTTTACGCGCACTGGACGGTGCTGAAGGCCAAGTACATCGGCGAAGACGACGGCATCGAGCATTACCGGCCCGTCTTCGCCGGCGAGGAACTGCTGCTCGCCGGCCTCAAGAAAAGCGGCCTGAGCTATGGCAGCGAAGTGCTCGGCAAGATCGAGGACGTCGCGAAAAAGAACAAGGTCAAAATGACCGACTCGGGCTACGACGTCATGGTCGACGATCCGCGCAAGCTCGTGCGCGACTTCAAGAATTCGCAGGTGGCCGACCTCGTCTGCTTCACGAAGACGCTCGACACCCTGGACACCGATCTCGAAACGATGCGCGTGCGCGCGAATGCCTGGGCCAACGGCGACATCGCCGAGATCCGCGGCCTGAACTTCGCGGAGCGGCGGGATGCCTGCCTGGACGCCGTCATGAACAGCTCGATCGCGAAGGACGCGGCGGCCCTGCGCCAGGTGCGCCAGCGCCTGCGCACGTCGTGGCTGAAGGCGGCGGAGAATGCGCTGGCCAGCAATGCCGCCACCTTCGCCGTGCTGGAGATCCAGGACATCCTCGGCCCGACGAGCTACCTGGCCGGCCTGCAGGCCAGGGGTTACGTCGTCGAAAGTCCGAGGTAACTACACCGGCTCGCCCGATATGTCCGATGCGCCCAGGTCGTCCTCGCGCGATGCGGCCTGGGCCACGCGGGCACCCGGCGGCACGTCGTGCGTCAGCCAGACATTGCCGCCGATGACGGCGCCCTTGCCGATCGTGATGCGGCCCAGCACGGTGGCGCCCGCATAGATGACGACGTCGTCCTCGACGACAGGATGGCGCGGCAAGCCCTTCTGCAGGGTGCCGTCGACATTCGCGGGAAAGCGCTTCGCGCCCAGCGTGACGGCCTGGTACAGGCGCACGCGCTGGCCGATGACGGCCGTCTCGCCGATCACGACGCCCGTGCCATGGTCGATGAAGAAGCCGGCACCGATCGTCGCGCCCGGGTGGATGTCGATGCCCGTTTCCGCATGCGCCTGCTCGGCGATGATGCGTGCGAGCAACGGCAGGCCGAGCCCGTACAGGCAATGCGCGAGGCGGTAATGGATCATCGCGTGGATGCCCGGATAGCACAGCAGCACTTCGTCGACGCTGCGCGCGGCCGGGTCGCCCTGGAAGGCGGCGATCACGTCGCTGTCGAGCAGGGTGCGGATGCCGGGCAGCGCGGCGCCGAACGCGCGGGTGGCCTCGAGCGCCTGCGGTTCGATGTCGGTATGGGTCAGGTGGCGCAGCGCGGCGCTGTAGCGCAGCTCGATGCGGACCTGGCGCAGTAGCGCGTGCAGGGCGGTGTCCAGCGCGTGGGCGACGTGGAAATCCTCGCTTTCCTGGCGCAGGTCGGGCGGACCCAGGCGCAGCGGAAACAGCACGCCTTTCAACTGCCCGACGATGGTCGCCAGCGCGTCGCGCGACGGAAACTCGATGCCGCGCACCTCGCCGGCCGGACGATGCGCCTGGCGCCATTGGCGGCGCGCCTCGTTCAGGTCGCGCACGATCGCGCCGATGTCGAAGTCGGCCATCAGTCGTGCTCCCGGAGGCGGTGTTGGTCGGAAAGAGTTGGCCTCACGGTGCCTCCGCTGTGCTGATGGACGAGTGTTCAATATACGAGCCCATCCATGGGTGGCTCAACGAATTTTTCGACACAAGCTCATGTCGAAAAATGTCTAAGGTGACAAAGGAACGTGAACCCGCGTAGAATGCGGGCAACGCGGGTGTAGCTCAATGGTAGAGCAGAAGCTTCCCAAGCGTGCGACTCGAGTCGCTAAGGACGCCGTTCCTCCACACCACGTCATAGAGTGTGGTCAATCCCCAGCTGCACCTTTGCTACCATGGGGAGAACAGGTCTGATGAGCAACAAATGTAGCGACGAAGGCTGTACAAGCAATTGTCTTGAGGTGCATCAGCGGCCGGCAAGACCGAGGGTTCAGCCCCTCGTAGCCTAGGAGCGGTGCGTCACTGGTAACGGTGGGGTGCTGAGCGCTCCGACAATGTAGCCACCTTTCGGGGTACGGTAGGTTCCGTGAGGGATTTGCTGGGAGTTCGGTAGTTGCGATCGGACGAGGCGCTAGGCTGGATTAGATGGTTAACGCAAAGTGAACTGCTATTAAACGTCGTCAAGCTTGACGAGCCAAACGCAACGGCAAGAGGCTCGACGTGATCGGTTGTCCGTCTGCTTGGTGCGGACACGCTGACATAGGTATCACCGGCGAAAAGGCAGAACCTTCCTAATCCTGTTGCCTGTACGGAACGAGGTAAGCCTGATATGGCGTCTGGCCTGTACGGCAGACAAGGGTAATCGCGAGGTTGCCTGATGCTATAGTAGGTAGAGGATGATGGAAAAAGCGAATGCCTCTCTGTAATGGAGAGGATAGGGGATGAAAAGATTGCCCTAACGTGAAAACGTGCAGACTTCCATCTGGTGATCTGTCGCAAGACAGGTCTGTTAATCGCACCCAGTGGGGATAACGCATGCCCCGTTGGGGGCAAAGTGCGTCTATTCCCTTTGGGACGATGCGGGTGTAGCTCAATGGTAGAGCTGAGGCTTCCCAAGCCTATGACGAGGGTTCGATTCCCTTCACCCGCTCCAATCGACCGGAGGTTGATATGGACGCAAGTCAGTACGATTGTGATATTGCCTCCACAGGCTGGAAATCTTGGCACGACATTTCGTGGGTCAAAATTTATCAGACTGTCGCGAGGATACAGGCACGCATTGCGAAGGCAGCAAAAGCAGGTGAATGGCGGAAGGTGCGCTCCCTGCAGAGACTCCTGACCAAATCCACCGGAGCGAAAGCTCTGGCCGTGAGGCGGGTAACGGAGAATCGTGGCCGGAAAACTCCTGGTGTGGATCAGCAGACCTGGAGCACCCCAGAAGAGAAATGGCAGGCGGTGAATGGTCTCGGTATCAAGAGATACAAGCCTCTGCCACTACGTCGCATCTATATCCCGAAAGCTAATGGTGAAAAGCGCCCGTTGGGCATTCCCACCATGCGTGATCGAGCCATGCAAGCGCTGCACCTGTTAGCACTGGACCCTGTTGCCGAAACCATCGGCGATCCTCATTCATATGGCTTTCGACGGGAACGCTCGACGGCGGATGCCATCGGTCAGGTACGAAATGTACTGAGCCGTGAGGTGTCTCCCAAGTGGGTTCTTGAAGGGGATATCAAAGGTTGCTTCGACAATATCAGCCACGACTGGTTGGCCGCCAATGTCTGCATGGACAAGGGTGTCCTAAAGAAATGGCTGAGAGCAGGGTTCGTCGAGATGGGAAGGCTGTTCCCGACGCAAGCCGGAACGCCGCAGGGAGGCATCATCTCTCCGGTACTGGCGAATCTCGCATTGGATGGGCTGCAAAACGAACTTGCCTCACTGTTCCGAACGGTGAGAGAAGCGCGGACCGCGAAGGTCAATCTGGTGCGTTATGCGGATGACTTCATCATTACAGGCAGTTCGAAAGAACTTCTGGAAAATGAAGTAAAACCTCTGGTCGAGCGGTTTCTTGCGACCAGAGGACTTGTTCTCTCGGAGAAGAAAACCAAGGTCACGCATGTGACGGAGGGATTCGACTTTTTGGGATGGAACGTCAGGTACTTCGACAGTGGGCTGCTAGTGCAACCTTCCAAGAAGAACCAGAAGACGTTTCTGGACAAGATTCGGGAATTTCTGAGAACACGACAGGCCGTAGCACAGGTCGAGGTGATAGAGAAACTCACGCCGGTCATCAGGGGATGGGCCAACTATCATCGAAGCCAGAACTCGACCCGGACGTTTGCGAAGTGCGATCATCAAATCTGGCAAGCGTTGTGGCGCTGGGCGTGCAGACGCCATCCCAACAAGGGAAAGAAGTGGGTCAAGAAGCGCTACTTCAGGTGTGTAAAGGGGCGTGAGTGGTATTTCGCCGATAAGGATAAGCTCCTGCCGGTCTTGGGTGGTTATACGAAGCAGGTCCATGCCAAGATCAACAGCGACGCGAATCCATATGATCCGAAGGATGATGAATACTTCTCCAGACGGCTCGCGCAGCGGATGGAGAGGACTCTGGAGGGGCGGCGAAAGCTGCGATGGTTGTGGTGGTGGCAGGAAGGTCGGTGCCCGGTGTGCGAACAGAAGATCACACGCGAGACGGGGTGGCATCTGCACCATATCGTCAAGCGATCTGAACGTGGATCTGACAAGTTGACCAACCTGGTGTTGTTGCACCAAAACTGCCATATGCAGTATCACGCTAGAGAGAAACACGGTCCTGCCGGCATCTCGATGTTCAAGTAGGGATGCTGATGGATTGCTTGAGCCGTATGCGGGGAAACTCGCACGTACGGTTCTAAGGGGAGGGGAGTGCCGCGAGGCGCTCTCCTTACCCAACTTACGACGAGGGTTCGATTCCCTTCACCCGCTCCATCCCTCGACATTCCCCTCATATGCACGCATGCACGCCTGCACGCGGCCGTCCCGCCGTGCGCGCCCTGCCGCAAGCCCTTATGGCACACTGGCGTTGTTGCTTCAACCAGTGTCAATCATGCAAGAAAACAGACAACAGTCTGACGAAAACCATGCCGGCGCCCTGATGTTCCTGAGCGGCGGCGGCGAAGTGGGCGCGATGATGCGTGCGCACGACTGGTCCACGTCGCCGCTGGGCCATCCGCGCACGTGGCCGCAGGCGCTGCGCACGGTCGTCGGGCTGATGCTCAACTCGAAATTCCCCATGTTCGTCGCCTGGGGGAAGGAACTCGCATTCCTGTACAACGATCCGTATCGCGAGGTCCTCGGCGACAAGCATCCGGCCGCGCTGGGCGGGCGCTTCCACGATATCTGGGCCGAGATCTGGCACGACATCAACCCGCTGATCGAACGCGCACTGCGCGGCGAGGCGACGTATGCCGACCGCCTGTATCTCGTGATGAACCGCCACGGCTACGACGAGCCGACCTGGTTCACGTTCTCGTATTCGCCCGTGCGCGACGAGGACGGGGCCATCGCCGGCATGTATTGCGCGTGCGTCGAGGTCACCGAGCAGGTGCTGGCCGAGAAATACCGCAACGAGGAAAACGAGCGGCTGCGCGGCCTGTTCTCGCAGGCGCCCGGGATCATGGCCGTGCTGCGCGGCCCCGAGCATGTGTTCGAGCTGACGAACCAGTCGTACATGCAGCTGGTCGGCCACCGCCCGATCGTCGGCAAGCGCGCGCGCGAGGCGCTGCCGGAAATCGTTGGCCAGGGCTTCCTCGAACTGCTCGACCGCGTGTACGCGACGGGCGAGCCGTTCGTCGGCCATGCGCTGCCCGTGCGCCTGCAGCGCGAGCCGGAAGGGCCGCTGGAAGAGCGCTACATCGACTTCGTCTACCAGCCGATCCGCGACGAGAACGGGGCCGTCAGCGGCATCTTCGTGGAAGGCAGCGACGTCACCGACCGCAAGCTCGTCGAGGACGAGCTGCGCGCCGCCAACCGCCAGAAGGACCAGTTCCTCGCGATGCTGGCGCACGAGCTGCGCAATCCGCTCGCGCCCATCATGACGGCGGCCCAGCTGCTGAAGCTCGGCCGGCTGGACGCCAGGAGCGTGGCCAACGCCAGCGAGATCATCGTGCGCCAGGCCGAGCACATGACGGACCTCGTCAACGACCTGCTGGACGTCTCGCGCGTCACGCGCGGCCTCGTCACGCTGGAGATGGAAGCGCTGGACCTGAACGTGATCGTGTCCGCCGCCGTCGAGCAGGTGCGGCCGCTGATCGACGCGCGCCGCCATGCGCTGACCCTGCAGCTGTCGGGCCAGCCGGCGCACGTGACGGGCGACCGCACGCGCCTCGTGCAGGTCATCTCGAACATCCTCAACAACGCCGCCAAGTACACGGCGCCGGGCGGCCGCATCGTGCTGGCCGTGACCGTGGGCGACGGGCAGGTGACCGTGGCCGTGCGCGACAACGGCGTCGGCATCGCGCCGGAGGTGCTGCCCTACATCTTCGACCTGTTCACGCAGGCCGAGCGCACGCCCGACCGGTCGCAGGGCGGGCTCGGGATCGGCCTGGCGCTGGTGAAAAGCCTCGTCGCGCTGCACGGCGGCACCGTGCATGCCCGCAGCGAGGGCCTGGGACAGGGCAGCGAGTTCTCGATTTGCCTGCCGTGCGCGGCGCCGGACAATGGCAACCTGCGCGTGCTGGTCGTCGACGACAATGCCGACGCGGCCCAGATGCTGGCCGCGCTGCTCGAAGTGCAGGGCCACGCGGTCAGCGTCGAATACGATGCGCGCGGCGCGCTGGCGCGGGCGAGAAGCGAGCATCCGGACGTCCTGCTGCTCGACATCGGCCTGCCCGACATGGACGGCTACGAACTGGCGCGGCGCCTGCGCGCGCAGCCCGAGAGCGCGGGCGCCACGCTCGTCGCCCTGACCGGCTACGGCCAGAACCAGGACCGCGAGGAGGCCCAGCAGGCCGGCTTCGACCATTACCTCGTCAAGCCGGCCGACCTGAACGAGGTCAACGAGGTGCTGGCCCGGGCGGAAGCGCGGCGCTGAACGTTCTTGCGTGCGCGTATTGCCGCGCGGAACAAGGAGCGCTATCCTAGGTGCATGCCCCCCTGCGTAGGTTGCGCGCCGGGGCGGCGTATTTTCGTACCATAGTCAACGCGGGCGAAAACGGGGACGAGCATATGTACGACACCATCGAAAAACCGCAGGAGATCAGCCTCCTCGAACGGCACGGCGGACAGGCCGCCACGCAGGGCGTGGGACCGGACAAGGGTGCCGCGTCGACGGCCAGGCCGCCGCATGCGGGGCCGGGGGCCGTGGC
>NZ_JBKYMO010000298.1:0-7097 GCF_047302915.1 Massilia sp. CT11-108
GTGCGGCTGGCAGGAATCGAACCCACGACCCCTTGGTTCGTAGCCAAGTACTCTATCCAGCTGAGCTACAGCCGCCCGAGGCACGCATTATAGCGGCGAATCGCGGTTTCGCAAAGGGCAATGATGCCGGTTCGGCAGAAATCCGCGAAGATAAAGAAAAAGGCCAGATCTTGCGATCTGGCCTTTCGTATAAGTTGGTGCGGCTGGCAGGAATCGAACCCACGACCCCTTGGTTCGTAGCCAAGTACTCTATCCAGCTGAGCTACAGCCGCCCCGAGGCCGGCATTATAGCCGACTTTTTCCTTTTGGCAAATCCTAGATCACTTCGTCGTCACGGTGACCGACGTGCTGCTCGTATTGCCCGCGGCATCGCGCGCCGTCGCGGTGATGGTGTGCTGGCCGGCAGCGGCCTTGCGCGTGTTCCAGTTATAGCCGAGCGTGCCGCCCGTGCCCTGGGCCTTCGTCTGGCCGTCGATGACGAGCGTCGTCTTGATGCCGGCGGCGCCCGCGTCGTCCGTCGCGTTGACCGAGACCGCGACGTTGCCGTTGACCACACCCGCCACTGGATTGCCGATGGCGACGACAGGCGGCGTCGTGTCCTTGCTGACCGTCGTCACGCTGTTGGCGACGTTGACGGCGACGGCGGCGGACTGGCCGGCGTTGCCCGCGGCATCATAGGCGACGGCGACCAGGCTGGCCATGCCGTTCGCGACGCCGGTCGAGTCCCAGCTGAAGCTGTACGGCGCGGCGGTATCGGTGGCGACCACGGTGCCGTTGACCTTCAGGTCGACGCGTGCCAGGCCCACGTTGTCGCCGGCATTCACGGAGACGCCGACGAGGCCGGCGACCGAGCTGCTCGCCAGCGGCGCGGCGATCGATGCGAGCGGGGCGGTCGTATCGACCGGCGCCTGGTACGCCACGGTGGCACGCAGGGCGGTGGCGGCATCCACGCGGCCATAGCCGAACACGGGGTCGCGGCCGGCCGCGCCGAGATCGACGGCCGTCGAGTACAGCAGCGACTGGATCGTGTCGCCGCCCAGATCGGGACGGGCCGCCATCATCAGCGCGGCGACGCCGGCGGTGACCGGGGCCGAGAACGACGTGCCGTTCCATGCCGAATAGCCGAGGGAATTGTTCGTCGTCCAGATATTCGTGCCCGGCGCCGCGATGGTGACGAAGCTGCCCCAGCTCGAGAAGCTGGCCTTGGCGTCGTTGCTGTCGGTCGCCGACACGACGACCAGCGCCGGATCGGGCGCCACGTTCTCGTCGACGTTGTTATTGCCGGCGGAAACGAACACGAGGCCGCCCTTGCTGTTCATGTAGCGGGCCGCGCTGAGGATGGCGGAGCTGCCGGCGATGCCGGTGTAGCTGATGTTCGCGATCCGGGCGCCGTGGTCGGTCGCATAGGTGATGCCGCTGGCGATCGTGCTGAAGTAGGCGTGGCATCCGGTGCTGTCGCTGTAGGCGATGCGCAGGGGCATGATGCTGGCCGCGCCCGCGATGCCGGCCACGCCGGCCGCGTTGTTGGACGTGGCTGCCGCCGTGCCGGCGACGGCAGTGCCGTGCCCGCAGACGTCCGTCAAGTCGGAGTTGCCGCCGTAGACGTTATAGCCCGCCACGAGGCGGTCCTTGAGGTCGGGGTGGTTGACGTTCACGCCCGAGTCGAGCACTGCGATCGTCACGCCGCGGCCGAGGGAGCTGTCCCACGCGCTGGTCGCGCCGATCTTGTTCAGGTGCCACTCGCTGCCGGCATACGGGTCGGTCACGGCCATGGCGGCCGGCACGATGCGGTCGAGTTCCGCGAATTTGAGTTCGGGGCGGTGCGCCAGCTTCGCGACGACGGCCACTTCCGACGCGTTGGCGGGCAGGTCGACGATTTGCAGGCGGCTTTGTCCGACCTTGCGGCGCTTGCCGCCGTGTTCCTTGAGGATGCGATCCAGGGCCGCGTCCGACAGACCCGGGCGCGCCTCGACCAGGATGCGGCCGCGCGCATAGCCGGCGTCTTGCGCGGCGAGGGCGGACTGTGCGGCACCGATGGAAAGGGTGCTGGCGATCAACATCGGCAGCAGGCTGAGGGAGGTGTGTGCGGACTTCATCACGTACGATTCCTTGAGATAAAAATGGGCAGGATCGTGCGCAATGACGTTCTGTCGCGACAGGCGAGGGCCTGTATCGAAAGCTGGCATCTGGCAGTCCTGCCGTCCTGGAGCCTGAGCTCGTTAGACCGTTGACTTTGCGTCACCCGCTTTCGCGGGCTTTGCCCTTTTCAATAAGCAGCGTTCAGCTGTTTCGGGAAATCATAATCGTTTCCCGGGATAAATGTACTGCTAAATGGAAAGAATGTGTAAGCGTATTGGGAACTAATTGCGTGGTCGCAACAGTTCAATATCGAAAGTGAAATGGGTGTGATAACGAAGTTAATACATTTGGAATGAAAAAAGGGGAGTCGGAAAAAACGAAACAATTAAAAACAAGGAAAGTAACTTGCAGTTAAGGCGGGATGATTTATGAGTGCGGAATAAAAAAAGCCCACCGGTCGGTGGGCCTTGAAATGAACGAGGAATGCGGGCTGAAAAATCAGCCTTTGCGGCGCAATTTGGCCATGCCGAGCAGGCCGAGGCCGATAATGGCCAGTGTCGCGGGTTCCGGCACTTCGCCGCCGCCGGAATCGCCCGATCCGTCGCCATTCCGGTAATACACCGAGATGTGCGAGATGTTGTGGACGGTCGATGCGCCATTCAGCGGGAACGGCGGATCGGTGAAAGGCCGCGAATAAGTGCCGCCATAGGGCGTCTTCAGCAGATACCCGACCAGGTTGGTATTGTCGCCGTCCTTGAAGATCAGCAACACGTCCTGCGGTGCGGGGGAGCCGCCGGCGTAGATGTAGGTGCCCGACACGTTGTTGCCGGTGAAGTTGAACAGTGCCGAGGTGTCGTTGCCTCCGGTAGAGTCCATGTCGTCGTACTTCCCGTCGAACACCCAGTCCGAGATGCTGAAGAAGCCGCCGGAGTTGATGGTGGAGAGATCGTTGTCATTCAGGTTGTCGCTGATTGGCGAGAGAATCGCGCAATTACTGGTATTGCTGACTTTGCCCGAGATATCGTAGGCGGGCGATATGCTCGTACACGATACCGTGGTGGCATATGCGCCTTGTGCGGCGAAGAGAATGGAGCAGGCTACGCTGGCTTTTAAAAGATTAGTGCGGAACATGATTTCTCCCTGGTTTCGGATGAACGGTAATGCAATATTTAATGTTGCAATGACCGTGCCAGAGAATTGAAATTCCGTGTTTACAGCGATTTAATTTAAAAACTCTTGGTTAAAAAAGATCGATGTAAATTTATTCGACAGAAATAGTTGACTGTAATCAAGTGATCTAAAGAAAGAGAGAACGAAACGGTGAAATAGATCGCCGCAATGGAATATTCATTTCCGGCGAGATCGGATAAAGGCAGCGCTGCAATGCCAGGAATATTGCGCGATGGAATTGAACGGGACGAGACGGCGCGCGTCCGGGAAAACGGCAAAGACAGAAAAGACGGAAAACGTCGCAGAACGGCACGTATCAATGAAAAATGGCTCATAAACCGCAACGCGTTTTATGAGCCATTCGTAATGAGTTGGTGCGGCTGGCAGGAATCGAACCCACGACCCCTTGGTTCGTAGCCAAGTACTCTATCCAGCTGAGCTACAGCCGCCCGAGGCACGCATTATAGCAGGCTTGCCGCGAATGACAAAACGGCATGCTTGACAACGCGGAAAGGTGATCTTAAAGTGATATCACTTTCATATAACCTCATGGGATCCGGCATGTCTGCACTCACTCGTCAGGAAATACCGCTCGCTTCGATGAATGGCTACCTCGCGCTGGGCGGCGGCATCCTCGCCGTCCTGGCCGGCGCCTGGCTGGTCCACCTGTCCATCCTGGGCAGCATGGCGGGCGGGGCGGCGCTGGCCGGCATTGCGCTCGTCCTTGCCGGCGTGTTCATGTGCGCAGGGCTGTACATGCTGCAGCCGAACGAGACGGCCGTGCTGACCTTGTTCGGCCGCTACGTGGGCACGGACCGCGGCGAGGGCCTGCGCTGGGCGTTCCCGCTGTATCGCAAGCGCAAGCTGACCGTGCGGGCGCGCAACCTCAACATGTCCACGCTGAAGGTCAACGACAAGCGGGGCAATCCGGTCGAACTGGCCGCCGCCGTCGTCTGGCGCGTGCGCGATACGGCGCAGGCGCTGTTCGAGGTCGACGATTTCGAGCGCTACGTCAGCGTGCAGGCCGAGGCTGCGCTGCGCCACCTGGCCGCGCAATATGCGTACGACGAAGGCGAGGACCTCGCGCCGGGCGAAACGACACTGCGCGGCGGCGCGGCGGAAGTGGCGCACGCGCTCAGCGCGGAACTGACGGCGCGCTTCGAGGCGGCGGGCGTCGAAACCCTGGATGCGAAGCTGACGCACCTGGCCTACGCCCCCGAGATCGCCCAGGTGATGCTGCGCCGCCAGCAGGCGCAGGCGATCATCAGTGCGCGCGCCCGCATCGTGCATGGCGCCGTCACGATGGTGGAAGATGCATTGAAAGGCCTGGCCGAGCGCGAGATCGTCGAGCTCGATGCGGAACGCAAGGCGTCGATGGTCAGCAACCTGCTGGTCGTGCTGTGCTCGGACCGCGACGCGCAGCCCATCATCAATGCGGGCACCCTGTACAACTGAGGCGGTGCGTCGATGGCAAGTCCCGGCAAGAAGTCCTATCCGCTGCGGATCGACCCCGCGTTGTGGGAGCAACTGCAGCGGCTGGCTGCCAACGATCTGCGCAGCGTGAACGCGGAGATCGAATTCCTGCTGCGCGAGGCGCTGGCACGGCGGGGCATCCGGGTCGGGACCGCGCAGCCGGACGGGGAAGAGGGGAGCGCGAAATGAAAAAGGCCAGATCTTGCGATCTGGCCTTTCGTATAAGCTGGTGCGGCTGGCAGGAATCGAACCCACGACCCCTTGGTTCGTAGCCAAGTACTCTATCCAGCTGAGCTACAGCCGCCCGAGGCACGCATTATAGCAGCGGATTATTGTTTGGAAAAGCGTGTTTGGCAAAGCCGTCACAATTCGTGCGCATAGACGATGAAGCCCAGGTGCCGCGCGACCTTGTCGTAGAGGGCGCGCCCGGCTGCGTTGTCCGTGTGCGTTTGCCAGTACACGCGCGAACTGCCGGCCGCGCGCGCCTTGTCGTAGACGGCTTCGATCAACTGCCTGCCGACGCCCAGTCCGCGCCTGTCGGGTGTGGTGAACAGGTCTTGCAGGTAACAGACGTCATGCAGCCGCGTCGTGCTGCGATGAAAGATGTAATGGGCAAGACCCACGATGTGGCCTGCGCTTTCCGCGACCAGCGCGTGCACGGGCTCCGCTGGATCGAAGAACCGGTGCCACGTGACTTGCGTGATGGATTCGGGAAGGGCCGTGGGGCCGCTGCGTCCGTAGAAGGCGTTATAGCCGTCCCACAGCGGGCGCCAGCCGGCGAGGTCCTGGGGATCGAGAGGGCGGATGATGAGCTGGTCGGACATGATGAGATGTACAGCAGCAAATGGGAACGACCAATGGAAAAGGCCAGATCTTGCGATCTGGCCTTTCGTATAACTTGGTGCGGCTGGCAGGAATCGAACCCACGACCCCTTGGTTCGTAGCCAAGTACTCTATCCAGCTGAGCTACAGCCGCCCGATGCACGCATTATAGCAGTGGCATGACGAATGAGGAAGTCTTAATTTCTTTCAACATTTTTTGGGGTTCTGGTAGATTAGCCCAGGTGTCCTGGAAACCCGAACCCTTCCCATTCGTCAACCAAGCGCTGCGGCGCATGCTGTGCGGCCTGCTGTTGGCCTGCGTGTGCACGCTGGCGCTGGCGGGCGGCCCGCGCAGCCTGCGTTTCGAGCGCATCGGGCTGGAAGAAGGGCTGTCGCAGGAATCCGTCCTCGCGATCCTGCAGGATCACGACGGCTTCATATGGTTCGGCACGCAGGCAGGCCTGAACCGCTTCGACGGCTACCGCAACCAGGTCTTCCGCAACGACCCCAACGACCCGTCCAGCCTGGCCGACAACTACGTGCAGGCCGCGTACGAGGATGGCCAGAACCGGCTGTGGTTCGGCACGCGCGGCGGGCTCGCACGGTTCGATCCCGCGAGCCGCAAGTTCATTCGCCTGCCGCTGCTGGCCGGCACGGAACGCAATGCGCGCAACAGCGCCGTCACCGCGATCATCGGCGATGGCGCCAACGGCCTGTGGGTCGGCACCAGCGACGGCATCGTGCACGTCGATCCGGCAACCGGCACGCTACGCACGCTGCGCCACGACGGCCAGGATCCCGGCAGCCTGCGCGACGACCGCGTCACCGCGCTCGCCCTCGATCCGCGCGGCGGCCTGTGGATCGGCACCGGCGTCGGTCTCGACCACCTGCCGGCGGGCGCCGCGCGCTTCGCGCATTACGACATCGACGCCGGCAAGCGCAATGCGGTCGTCGCGCTGTCGATGGGCCCGCGCGACACGCTGTGGATCGGCACCGACGCCGGCCTGGAAGCGTGGCGCATCGGCCAGGGTGCGCCGCGGCGCCACCATGTCGGCGCCGACGAAGGCATGAACGACGGCCGCGTGCAGTCGCTGTACCACGACCAGGGCAACACGCTGTGGGTGGGCACGGAACTCGACGGCCTCAAATGGCGCGACCCCACGACCGGGCGCTTCATCGGCTACACCAGCCAGCCCCTCGACCGCCACACGCTGTCCGACAACCGCGTCATGTCGATCTGGGTCGACCGCACGGGGACGCTGTGGGCGGGCACGATGTTCGGCGGCGTCAATCGCGCGGACCTCGCCAGCGGCGGTTTTTCCCGCTTCGCGCTGTTGCCGGGGCAGGTCGCGGACCCGCGCAGTGCGCGCAAGATCCGCAGCATCGCCGTCGGCGCCGCCGGCCGCCTGTGGCTGGGCACGACCGGCGGCGGCATCCTGCACCTCGATCCGGAGAGCGGCCGCGTGGACATGCTGCGCCACGATCCGCGCGACCCCGCCAGCCTGCCGGACGACACGGTCGGCAGCACGCTGCCGGGACGCGGGCGGCTGTGG
>NZ_JBKYMO010000299.1:0-7087 GCF_047302915.1 Massilia sp. CT11-108
GTGGCGAACCGTTTCGCGACGCGCGCCAGCCCGCGTCCGCGCTCGCCACGGCCGGATTCGGCGCCGGCTGGTTATTGACACCCTGGCCCGCCCAGCCGGCCGGCGCCACGTGGGCATCCATCCGGCAGTTCACGAACGCGACGTTGTCCCACGTGTTCGTCGTGCCGGGGCTGCGCGCCAGATACGTCGCGCCGGCCGGCACGTCGCCGTGGTTTGGGCCGGGACCGGGGCCGTGCGTCAGCGCGCTGTTCAGGAAGACGTAGCCGATGTCCGTCGCCACGGGCACGCGCGCCTGCAGCACGTAGCCGCCGCTCGATGCGTTGGCGCTGTCGCCCACGCTGCGGATCTCGCTGTTCTCGAACAGGGCCGCGTGGCTGCCGCCCCAGATGAAGTCGACGTTGCCCGCGACGAGGGTGTCGTAGAACCACGCCCAGCCCTTCAGGTTCAGCGTGTCCTGCTCGCTCGTGAAGTTCGCGTGCTTCGCGACGAGACGCGTGTCGCTGTTGAAGTACAGCGTCTCCGCCTGGCCCGAGATCGAGGCCGAACGGAGCGTCGTGTTGTCGATCGTGAGCGTGTCGAGCACCAGCATGTCCGCGTTCTCGACCAGCATCACGGCGCGTCCGCCCGCCGGCGAACCGGCCACCGTCGGCGACTGGCTCGACCCGGTGCCCGGGTTCAGCGTCTCGTTGTTCGTGTAGCGGATCACGACGCCGTCGCGGCTCTCTCCCTTCAGCGTGACGTTGTTCTTGCCGTTCAGGTACAGCAGCTCGTCGTAGGTGCCGTTCTTCACGGCGATCGTCACCGGCGCCGTCTTCGCGAAGTTCTGCATCGCGTAGTTCAGCGCGCCCTGCACGGTGCGGAAATCGGCGCTGCCGTCGTCGTCGACGGTGACCGTGCTGGCGGTCGGCGCCGCTGCCTTCGTCGTGAACGACCAGCCACCGAGCTTGCCGATGCCGACGAACGGCAGGCCGCCCAGCGTGGTATTCGTGAACACGCCGTCGGCAATCGCGACATAGTATTCGGTGCCCCAGGCGAGCTTGCCCGAGTGCGGCGCGATGCGCACCGTGTTGCCGTCGATGCGGATCGGCGCCGTGTTCACGCGCCGCACGAGCGCCTGGCCGGGGTAGCCGAGGGCATCCGTTTCGCGGCTCGTGCGGATCACGTCGACCAGGGCATCGTCGGCCTTGCGGAAGATGCGGATGCTGCCGTTGGCGCCCAGCGTGGGCGGGCTGTCGAACGTCAGTGTCAACACCGTGTCGACGTTGACGGCGCCCGCCTGCGCGGCCGGGCTGCTGGCGCCCTGCAGCGGATACGTCTGGGTCGGCTGGACGAATTGGGCGCCGATGGTCGCCGCGATCGTGCGCGTGAGGCCCGGTTCGGAGCCGCTCGTGAACACGATGCTGGCGGTGCCGGCGGACAGCGGCGTCAGGGTGACCGTGTTGCCGTTCATGCTCGCGCTGACCACGGCCGGATTGCTGGACGCGACGGTAAAACTGTCGGCCGTGCCGTCCGCCGTGACGGCGGTGACGGCGACATTCAAAGGCGCGTCGCCCGCTTCGGCCGTGTAAGTCGTCGCGGCCGGATCGAGCGTCAGCTGCACGGGTTTCTGGCGCGGGTCGCCCACGCGCACGTCGTCGACCTGGAACGATTTATTGGCCGTGTACAGCCCGATCAGGCCGCGCTGCGCGAACGACGCGTCGGTCACGCTGCCGAGGTTTTTCCCGTCCAGGTAGACGGTGAGCGTGGTGCCGATCATTTCGAAGCGGACCGTGTAGAACTGGGCATCCATCGCGATCGGCATCTTGACCTGTTTCGGGCGGCTGAGTGTCCCGTTCAGCATGCGCGCGATCTCGACCTGGGTGCTCGTCGTGCTGTTCTGGACGTTCAGGCCCGCGCCATACCAGTTGGCCGCATCGACGTAGCGCGCGACGAGGTACAGCTGCTTGTTGCCGGTCGTGCCGTTGGCCATCGGGCGGATGCGCGCTTCCACGTAATAGTCGTTCGATGGTACGCCGCCGAACGCGTCCGGCTTCACGAGCGCGAGCACGCCGCCCGTCGTCGCGGCCGTGTACTGCAGCACCTTGCTGGCGCTGCCCGCCGCTTCTTCCGTCACGCCGAACGTGCCGTTCGGACCGGAGGTCGGAGTCGATAAGGGCAGCAAATTCCACCTGGCCGTGCTGCCGGACTGGAAATCGTCGCAGAAGTACAGGCCGGTGGCGGGGCAGTTCAGCGTGGGCCCCGTGTCGACGGTGGTTTTACCTGTGCCGGTGATTGCCGTCGCCAGCTTGCCGCCGCCCGCCTGCGCCAGCGCGTTCGCCTTCACGAGGGCGGCCGGGCGCGGCGTGTAGGCGTAAGGCGGCGTCCACGTCGTCGCGCTGGACACGGCGCATGCACCCAGCGCCGCGCCGTTCAGCAGCGAGCCGGTGTCCTTGAAGGTGCCGGCCGTGGCGTCGCCCGGATTCCTCACCACGCTGTCGCAGCCGCTCGCGCCCGCGATCTCGAACACGTTCGCGTTCGACAGGATCTTCGCATTCGCGCCGGGGCCCACGCTGTAGCTGTTCTTGTACACGTCGGCCGTCTTGCTGCCCACGTAGTAGTTGTTGAAGAGGTGGACCTGGCCGAAGCGCACGCGCGGCGCGCGCGACTGGATCGCGCGGAACACGTTGTTGCTGAAGGTGACGCGCAGCTTGCCTTCGTCCGCCGTGGCGGTAGGACTGGAGCCGACCAGGTTGTTCTTGTCGTGTTCACCGAACACGTTGTACGACACCGTCACGTAGTCGGACGCGTTGGTGATGTCGACGGCGCCATCGTGGCACTGCTTCACGTGGCCGTTCTCGATCGGCAGGAAGTTGTCCGTGACCGGCGCGTCGGTGAACGAGTTGTGGTCGATCCAGATATGGTCCGAGCCGGAGATGCCGATCGCGTCGTAGGCCGCGTTCCAGTTGCCAGTCGATCCGTCCGTCGGGTCCCACACGGGGCCGACGTCGCACGGGTTCTGGATCTTGAGGTTGCGGATGATGATCTGGCTGACGTTCGACAGGATGATGTGGCCGTTGACGAGGCCCGAACTCGCGCCGTCGCCGATCAGGGTCGTGTTGTTCTTGAGGCGGATCGCGCCGCGCGCCGACTGGTCGGCGGTGCTCGTGTACGGCTTCCCATCGGTCATGTCGACGAGGCCGGACAGCTTGATGATCTTGGGCGTTGTGCCGCCGTTGGCGATGGCCGCGAGCAGCTGCGCGCGGTTCGCCACGGTGTAGATCTGGTCGGTGGTGGCGTTGGCGCCGGCGATGGTGCCGCCGCCCTGGCTCGCCCAGCCGTCGGGCGGCGCGGTGGCGCGGGCCGGATCCGTGGCGGCAGTGGCGCCATTGACGGTAAGGCAGAGCGCGGCCAGCGCGAGCGCCGCCCCGATACGTGCGTATCTCATGGATGTCTCCTTGGCAGACGGTGGCTCAGGCGCGGCGGCGGCTGAATGCGAGACCGGCGGCGCCGGCCAGCAGCAGGGCAGGAACCGCGGGTTCGGGGACGTCCGCGGCACCGATCCGCGCCGTGATCGAACCGTAGTCGCCATGCCACGCGAGCCCGCCCAGGTCGACGGCGATGGTGTGGCCGTCGACGACACTCAAACCGGGCACGCCGTCGGCCGCGCCGCCGTCCAGCAGCGTGAAGCTCGCGATGGCGGCGGGAAGCGTCGCGCCGAAGTCGAAGGTCAGCTTGTAGTCGCCGGCGGGGACGGGCATGTTCTCGTAGATCGTGAGCATGCCGTCCTTGGCGAAATCGAAGCCGAACAGGAAGTCGGCCGTGAGGAATTCGACGCCGCTGTCGGTCGGGTCGAGCGTGCTGGTGTTGCTGCCGGGTTCCTGGGCGAACAGGTGGTCGAGTCCGAGGACGTCGGCCGCGCTGCCGTTGTAGGTGGCGGTGATGCGGGCGTCTTGCAGGGAAAGCGGTGCTGCCTGTGCCTGGCCGCTGGCAAGGGCTGCCAGGACCAGGGTCTCCAAGATTGTAGTCGTCGTTTTCATTGTTATTCCCGATTGATTGCCAATAAGCCATGGAGGCGCCTGGCCGGATGCGGTCCGCCAGGTCGGGAAATGTTAGCACGGGGACATCTAAATTGGTCGGGCCAGTTTAAATATTTTTAGACCAGAACAGAAATTGGCTTGACCAATTAAAAACCCGGAAAAAACAAAACCCCGGCCCGCATGAAGCGGAGCCGGGGTTTTCGAAAGGACTACCGAGAGCGGAACGCTATCAGGCGCCGACGCTTTCCAGTGCCTTGTTGAACGTGGCGCTCGGACGCATCACGGCCTTGACCTTGGCATTGTCCGGCTTGTAGTAGCCGCCGATGTCGACCGGCTTGCCCTGGATCTCGATCAGTTCCGCGACGATCTTCTGCTCGTTCTCGGCCAGTTGCTTGGCGAGCGGCGCGAAGTAGGCGGCCAGTTCGGCGTCTTCCGTTTGCGCGGCCAGTTCCTGGGCCCAGAACATCGACAGGTAGAACTGGCTGCCGCGGTTGTCGAGTTCACCGGTCTTCGGCGACGGCGACTTGCGGTTGTCCAGCAGCTTGCCGGTGGCGGCGTCCAGCGTCTTGGCCAGCAGCTTGGCTTTCGCGTTGCCGGTCTTCAGGCCCAGGTCTTCGAGGCTGACGGCCAGCGCGAGGAATTCGCCCAGCGAGTCCCAGCGCAGGTGGTTTTCCTCGGTCAGCTGCTGCACGTGCTTCGGTGCCGAACCGCCGGCGCCCGTCTCGTACATGCCGCCGCCGGCCATCAGCGGGACGATCGACAGCATCTTGGCGCTGGTGCCCAGTTCCAGGATCGGGAACAGGTCGGTCAGGTAGTCGCGCAGGATGTTGCCGGTCACCGAGATGGTGTCCAGGCCGCGGAAGGCACGCTCCAGCGTGAAGCGCATCGCACGCACCTGCGACATGATCTGGATGTCCAGGCCTTCCGTGTCGTGATCCTTCAGGTACGTCTTGACCTTCTTGATCAGTTCATTTTCGTGCGGACGGTACGGATCGAGCCAGAACACGGCCGGCATGCCCGAGTTGCGGGCGCGGGTGACGGCCAGCTTGACCCAGTCGCGGATCGGTGCGTCCTTCACCTGGCACATGCGCCAGATGTCGCCCTTCTCGACGTTCTGCGACAGCAGCACTTCGCCCGTTGCCAGGTCGGTGATGTTGGCGACGCCGTCTTCCTGCACTTCGAAGGTCTTGTCGTGCGAGCCGTATTCCTCGGCCTGCTGGGCCATCAGGCCGACGTTCGGGACGGTGCCCATCGTGCGCGGGTCGAAGGCGCCATGCCATTTGCAGAAGTTGATGATCTCCTGGTAGATGCGGGCGAACGTCGATTCCGGGATCACGGCCTTGACTTCCTTCAGGCGGCCGTCGGCGCCGTACATCTTGCCGCCGGCGCGGATCATTGCCGGCATCGATGCGTCGACGATCACGTCGTTCGGCGAGTGGAAGTTGGTGATGCCCTTGGCCGAGTCGACCATCGCCAGCGCCGGGCGGTGTTCCTGGCAGGCGTGGATGTCGCGGATGATTTCTTCGCGCTGCGAATCCGGCAGCTTGGCGATCTTGTTGTACAGGTCGGCCATGCCGTTGTTGACGTTCACGCCCAGTGCCGCCAGCGTCTCGCCGTGCTTCTCGAAGGCTTCCTTGTAGAAGGTGCGGACCGCGTGGCCGAACACGATCGGGTGCGAGACCTTCATCATGGTCGCCTTCACGTGCAGCGAGAACATCACGCCGGTCTTGTGCGCGTCTTCGATCTGCTGTTCATAGAACTCGAGCAGGGCCTTGCGGCTCATGAACATCGAGTCGATGATCTCGCCGTCCAGCAGGGAGACCTTCGGTTTCAGCACGACGGTCTCGCCGCTCCTGGTGATCAGTTCCATCTTGACGTCGCGCGCGCGGTCGAGCGTCATCGACTTTTCGCCGTGGTAGAAGTCGCCGTGGGTCATGTGCGACACGTGCGTGCGCGATGCCTGCGACCATTCGCCCATCGAGTGCGGGTTCTTGCGGGCGTATTCCTTGACGGCCTTCGGCGCGCGGCGGTCCGAGTTACCTTCGCGCAGGACCGGGTTCACGGACGAGCCGATGCACTTGCCGTAGCGGGCCTTGATCTCTTTTTCTTCGTCCGTCTTCGGATCGGCCGGGTAGTCCGGGAGGTTGTAGCCCTTGCCCTGCAGTTCCTTGATGGCTGCCTGCAGCTGGCCCACCGATGCCGAGATGTTCGGCAGCTTGATGATGTTGGCGTCCGGTTGCAGCGTCTTCTTGCCGAGTTCCGACAGCGTGTCCGGCACGCGCTGGTCCGGCGACAGGCGGTCGGCGAAGACCGCGAGGATACGCGCCGCGACGGAGATGTCGCTCTCTTCGATGCGGATGCCGGCGGGTTTGGCAAACGTCTCGACGACGGGCAGGAAGGCGTGGGTGGCCAGCAGGGGCGCCTCGTCGGTTAGGGTATAGATGATGGTCTGATCACTGCTCATACGCTGGTTCCTCGATGTGCGGGAGGGTTTGGAGTTCTAATACTAAAAAAACATCGGCTGTCCGGGCCACGCGCCAATGGTGGTGAACAGATCGAGGATCATACTCCGTCAAACATCGATCCGGCGGCCACAAACGTCGTATGTTGCCTTACGACTAAGTCTTATATAAGACATAGGACAGCCGCTATTATGCACGACCTTTTCGCAAAGGCGAAGCAGATCGTGAAAGGCCTTTTCGTAATGCGGGATTTACATCTGGCGGAACAGGTCGGCGTAGTTGCGGCTGACGACCAGTTGTTCGTCGCGGCCCTTCAGTTTCACCAGCAGCCGGCCGCGGAAGTCGGTGCGCGTGCCGGCCACGTGGCGCGCCGCGACGATCACGCCGCGGTGGATCTGCCAGAACTGCTGCGGGTCGAGCTGGTCGCGCAGCTGGCGCATCGGCGTGCGGATCAGGTGCTCGCCGTCGGCCACGAACACGCTCGTGTACTTGTCGTTGCTCTGGAAGTAAATGACTTCGTCGATGGCGATCAGCCGCGTTTCCTGGCCCTGCGCGGCGCGGATCCACTGCAGCGGCGCGGCCGGCGCGGGCGCGCCGCTGCAGTGGATC
>NZ_JBKYMO010000300.1:0-7035 GCF_047302915.1 Massilia sp. CT11-108
AAGACTGCGACCTTACTGTCAACCAGCGTCAAAAATCACTTGAACTCCAGGAGGCGTCCATATAAGCACTTCCCTAGATTTCGATGGTAATATCGTTCACGTGTCCAGCCCAAATATTTCGCCGTTTAAGCGAAGGATAGTATTTATTACTTACAATTGCGTATCGAATGTGCCGACAAAAACGAAGAACCGAAGGCCTAACTTCCTAGTGACCCATGACCCGAGCCAGGCCACAGTTGCATAACTTGACGCCGCGCAATCCGACCGGCGTGTACTGTGTGCGCACCCTGGAACATCCTTGTTACCGGGTTGGTTGGTTCTGGATGACATAAGAAATATGGAAAGAAAAAAATCTTTGGAAGGGACGTGGCTATTCCACCGTGTGCAATTCGGCAAGCTTCTTCTGATAGTCCTTGTTCACGCTGCACTGGTTGGCTTGCTATTGGGTGCGCGACCCGAGCTGAAGCGCGGTTCATATATGGCCGCGCGTCTTAGCGAGACGACAATATGGCTTGTGCCTCATAAGGAGCGCGCCGTTTCCAAACCTCTTGAGATACTGCCCCGGCAGCCGGACATTCACGAGAAGAGCGCAAAAAGCCAACCGGTCAAATTACCATCCCGCAGCGTTTCCAATAGCAATAACATCGCGATAACATCTGTTACCCGAGCCGACTTATCCTTACGAAATAACGATGACGTATCGGAGCCGGGCGACAAAAAGCCAATGCCAGTTTTTGACATGGACAAGGCTAGGAAAGCGATCGCAGACATGGTTGCGGAAGAAAAGAGTACCCGAAGGGATTCGACAAATAGCGGCTTCAAACAGGAGACTGCGGCCGAGGCGGCAATCGCTCGCGCTTTCCGAAGAAAGTGTGACGACAGCTATTTCGCAAAAGGCAACGTCAAGCTGCAAGGGCTGGCCCGACTACCGTCTCTGTTGCATGGAGCTCTGACCGATGAGGGCTGCAAGTGGTAATCGGAGAATTTCCCGATCTCGCATATTGCGATGTTCGAGTTCGTTCGTTTTAACAGGCTGTGGAAAAAGACTTGCTCACCTTCGGGTTCCCTCGATGACGAATCGAGTTTTTCCGCGACTGCTCCCTGGTTGGGCAAGGTTCAACGGAAGTACCTTCGTGACTAATTAAAACCTAAGCTCCTTTGGCACGGCCGCTTGTCTTACTGTCGTGACCGCAACGTCCGGTATGGGTCCAGGCTGTGTAAAAACGCGGAACCGAAGCCTGGGAGCTCGGTTACACGAGCCAGGGCTAATTGCAAAGCATCAGAAAGCGCCGCGAGATGTCCCAGCTTCTTTTCGGTGTTTTCATCGGGGGTGGCAGGAAACCCGCGCAGAGCCTCTCGTATAACTGCGGATAGCGGGCAAATGCCCTGATCGCATTCATCATGCTCGCCATGCCCAGAATCGCCATCAAGCGCCTGAAATTATAGGCAAGCACATGCAGGCTCATCTCGGTCTTCACGCGGTCCAATCCCTTCGTCAGGAAGTGTGCCGATCCCATCCAGGCTTTGATTGTGCCGTACGGATGCTCGACCGTGGAGCGTCGAATTCGCATGGCATCCGGACTTTGTTCAAGACGGGCTTGCATATCGTCGAGTACGTCCTGGTGCTCCCAGCGGGTCACACGTCGTTGCGCGCTCGGCGTGCACTTTTCCTTGAGTGAACACCCCTTGCAATTCGAGCTCCAGTACCGGTGGTTCTTCATACCTTTTTCGACGCTCTCAAAGCGCCAGATCAGTGCTTCGCCTGCCGGACAGCGGTACTCGTCCTTTTGCGGATCATAAATGAAATCGGCCTTGTCGAATCGCCCGTCGGCCTTGGCGCCGGACGTCTTCGTCGGTGGCACCAAAGCAAAGATTCCGGCCTCATGACAGGCCAGGATTTCTTCACCCTTGAAGTAGCCACGGTCGGCAATTGCGGTAAGTATTGGCGTGCCGATTACCGTACGTGCCTTCTTGGCCATACCCGACAGCTGATCGCGATCATTGCCGATGTTGGTTACTTCGTGCTCGATGATCAAATGATGCTTGGCGTCGACAGCAGTCTGCACGTTGTAGCCCACGATGCCGGAACCTCGCGTGATCATTGAACGGGCATCTGGATCGGTCAGTGAAATTTGCGTTTCGCCAGTCTCTGTCAGCTTCGCTTCGATTTCCTTCAACGTCGCCATCTGCGATTTTAGTGCGGCGATTTTGTCGTTGAGACGAACGCGCTTCGGTTGTGCTGCTGCGGGTTCTCGCCGGTCGGCCGTGTCGAGCTCTGCCAAATAACGGATGATGTTCGACTCAATTTCTTCCATCCGGCGCTTCAGTTTGGCATCAGTGAAGTTCCGGTCGCTACTGTTGACCGCCTTGAATTTGCTACCGTCGATGGCGACGACAGCATCCGAAAACAGATCGAGCTGCTGACACAAAATAACGAACTGCCGGCAGACATTCCGAATAGCCTTGCCATTGTCTTTTCGGAAGTTCGCTATCGTCTTGAAGTCGGGTGTCAGGCGTCCCGTCAACCACATCAGTTCGACGTTGCGCTGAGCTTCTCGCTCCAGCCGCCGACTCGACTGGATGCGATTCAAGTAGCCATAGATGTAGAGCTTGAGGAGAACAGCCGGATGGTAGGCCGGTCGGCCTGTTTTCGCTGGATGTACGCGCTCAAAACCGAGGCCCGCGAGGTCAAGTTCTTCAACGAATACATCGATCACACGAACCGGATTGTCTTCGGCCACGTAGTCGTCCAAATGCTCGGGGAGCAACGTCCCTTGTCCGCGATCTTCGCCTTCGATAAAGCGCTTCATTTGGCACCCCAGTGATGAGATACTTCCTCAACGTTTACCGGGCCCGTTTCGTTTACACCGGCCTACGTTTTGACACAGCCTGGGTCGATAGCGGACATACACGGTCCCAGTCCGAGCACCAGGAAAGCGGCCAGGCTTCCAGTCGCTCCTAGTCGTGATACACCTGGCTCCTACCCCCGTCCACGAGCAAATCCGCCGCATTCACGAACCGCGCCTCGTCGCTGGCAAGGAACAGCGCCGCATTTGCGACGTCCTTCGGCTCCCCGATCCACCCGCACGGCAGCAGCGCGGCCTGGCGCCGGCGTTCCGCGTCGGGATCGGGACAGCCGGCGAGCCACGCCTCGATCCGCTCCGTCATGATCAGGCCGGGCGAGATCGAATTCACGCGGATGCCGCGCGCCGCGTACTCGACGCCGAGCGACCGCGTGAGGCCGATCAGCCCGTGCTTCGCGACGGGATACGGGAAACAGCCCTTGATGACCTTGTGGCCGTGCACGGATGCGATGTTGACGATGCTGCCGCTGCCTGCCGCCAGCATGGACGGGAGCACGGCGCGGCACGCGTTCCACGCACCTTCCAGGTCGAGCGCGAGACAGCGCCGCCAGCCTTCCGCGTCCAGTTCCAGCGGATCGGAAAACACGTTCACGCCCGCGTTGTTGACGAGGATGTCGACCTGCCCGAAGCGTTCCAGCGCGCGTGCTGCCAGCCGCTCCATCGCGGCGGGATCCGTGATGTCGGCCTGGACGAACACGCTGCGTGTCCCGCCCAGTTCCTCGCGCAGCGCCTGCGCGGCCGCGTCGTCGACGTGGCTGTTGATCACGACGCGCGCACCTTCCTCCACGAAGCGCCGCGCGACGGCCGCGCCGATGCCCATGGTGGAGCCGGTGACGATCGCCACCTTCCCTTCGAGTCTTCCGTTCATCTTTTCCTGCCGCTTCCCTGGCCCTGCATGTTTTTGTATGACATGCATCGTACACCAGCGGCAGGCCGGCCTACCACTCCGCGACGCTGCCGTCGGCGTGGCGCCAGACGGGGTTGCGCCAGTCGGGCGCCGTGCGGCTCGCCTCGATCACGCGTTCCTCGTCGATCTCGACGCCGAGCCCAGGCTTCGGCAGCGGCCGGATCCAGCCGGACGACAGCAGGAAGTCTTCCTTGTTCTTCACGTAGTCCAGCAGCTCGGCGCCCTGGTTGTAGTGGATGCCCATGCTCTGCTCCTGCAGCACGGCGTTGTGCGCGACGAAGTCCACCTGCAGGCAGGACGCCAGCGCCACCGGCCCGAGCGGGCAATGCGGCGCGAACGCGATGTCGTGCGCTTCCGCCATCGCCGCGATCTTGACGCATTCCGTGATGCCCCCCGCGTGCGACAGGTCCGGCTGCACGATGGCGAGGCCGCCCCGCTCGAACACGCGCTTGAAGTCGAAGCGCGAGTACATCCGCTCGCCGGCCGCCAGCGGGATCGACGTCGCGTCGGCCAATGCGCGGTAGTACTCGTCCTGCTCCGCCAGCACCGGTTCCTCGACGAACAGCGGCCGGTACGGCTCCAGCTCGCGCAGCAGCACCTTCGCCATCGGCGCGGACACGCGGCCGTGGAAGTCGACGCCGAATTCGATCTCGAAGCCGAACTTCGCGCGCACCTCGGCCACGCGCGCGACGGCCTGGTCGACCTTGCGCGCGTTGTCGATGATGCCCAGTTCTTCGGTGCCGTTCATCTTGAACGTGTCGAAACCGGCTTCCCGCAGCGCGGCGATGCCGGCGATCAGCTCGGCCGGACGGTCGCCGCCCACCCAGCTGTACGTCTTCATGCGGTCGCGCACGAGGCCACCCAGCAGCTCGTACACAGGCTGCCCCAGCACCTTGCCCTTGATGTCCCACAGTGCCTGGTCGACGCCGGCGATCGCGCTCATCAGGATCGGACCGCCGCGATAGAAGCCCGCGCGGTACATCGTCTGCCACAGGTCGTTGATGCGGCCCGGATCCTTGCCGACGAGGTAGTCGGACAGTTCGTGCACGGCCGCCTCGACGGTGCGTGCGCGCCCCTCGATGACGGGCTCGCCCCAGCCGGTGACGCCTTCGTCGGTCTCGATCTTCAGCAGCATCCAGCGCGGCGGGACGCGGTAAGTGGTGAGTCGGGTGATTTTCATGGCGGCCAGTGTAGCCGCGCCCGGGCCACCGCATGCATGCGCAATCGCGGGGGATCTATACAGTTCCGATATAGACGGCGGCCAGGCCAGTCCGCACCGGCTGGCCGAGGTGGAAATTCCTTTACACTGGACCGCCAACCGAAAGGAGTCGCAGATGAGGTTCAACATTTACGGCCGCTTCCAGGTCGATGTCCGGCGCGAGAACGACGCCTGGGCCGTGTATCGCGCGGTTCCCGGCAAGCGGACCCCGTTCGAGGAGGTCGTCATTCCACCGGACGTGCCGGCGGACGAACTGGCGACGTGGCTCGACGATATCTTTCACGAATATGCCGGGCACGGAGACAAGGTCGAACGGATCCCCGATTGAAGGCCAGGTGACAATCCGCGCCTTTTCGCGCGACGCAAAATGCTATGCTCCGCCGGCCCTGATCGCCAAGAACGGATCGCATTCATGAAGATTTTGACCAAGCCCGCGCGCGCCGCGCTCGACGACGTCACGGACGCCGTCTCCGCTACCGCCGACATCCTGCAACAAAGCGGCCGCCTGGAACCCGGCTACGGGCTGGCCAGCGGCGCCCTCGCATTTTTCCTGGCCGTGCTGTGTTTCCTCGGCGTGCTGGCCTTTCATTTTCCGCAGTACCTGACGACGCCGGAGCTGCGCCAGAAATACGATCCCGACATCATCCGCTCGATCATGTTCGCGGCCATGGTGCTGTCCGGGTCGATCAGCCTGCTCAACGTGATTTTCAAGCGGCGCCGCAGCATCAATGGCATGGCGGCGGCGCTCATTCTCTTGACGCTGGCGCTGGGCGGATCGCACGTCCCCGTCGCCGATTTTCCCGACCATACGCCGTACATCGGCCTGGACTGGTTCATCCTCGATCTCCTCGGCTCGACCCTGATTTTCGCGGTGATCGAGAAGGTCTTCCCGCTCTATAAGGATCAATTGCTGTTCCGCCGCGAATGGCAGACCGATCTCGTGCACTTTGCCGTCAACCATTTCATCGTCGGCCTGGCGCTGCTGACCGTGAACTTTGCCATTCACCGCCTGTTCGGCTGGATGGCGAGCGACACGATCCAGAATACGGTGCAATCGATCCCGTTCCTGCCCCAACTGCTGCTGTGCATCCTGTGCGCCGACCTGGTGCAATACTGCACCCACCGCGCCTACCACGAGATTCCCTTCCTGTGGCGTTTCCACGCCGTGCATCATTCGGCGAAAACGATGGATTGGCTGGCCGGCTCGCGCCAGCACATGGTGGAACTGATCATCACCCGGGTGGGCGTGCTGGGCGCCCTGTACGTGCTCGGCTTCGAAAAGAACGTCATGGACGTGTACATCGTCGTGGTCGGATTCCAGGCCGTCTTCAACCACGCCAACGTGCATTTACCGTGGGGCCCGCTGAAATACGTGATCGTCACGCCGGATTTCCACCACTGGCACCATTCGTCGGACGACGCGGCCATCGACAAGAATTACGCCGCGCATTTCGCTTTCATCGATCACATCCTGGGTACGGCCGTCAAAGGCCAGACGGGCTTTCCCGAGAAATACGGCGTGGTGGGCGATTATGTACCGGACGGTTTCACCAAACAGCTGCTGTTTCCGTTCCGGTCCCGGAAGGACGACTGAACCGTCAGTTCACTGCGGTCGTCACCGGCGCGCGCCCGCGTTTGCGCGCCTCCGCCCGTTTCCTTGCGAGCCTGTTCCTGACCCACATCCAGCCGCCGGACAGGGAGATCAGCGCGAGCGACAGGCCGAACAGGACGTTCAGCACGCGGGTCGCCGTCCCGCCGTATGCGCCGGTGTGCAACGGATAGAACCACGCGTTGATGCGCGTGGCCAGGTTCGATTCGAGGACGTTGTCCGTCCGCAGCAGCCTGCCGTCGTACCGGTCGAAGTGGACGAACGTGCGGCCGATCTGGTGGATTTCTCCGGGCAGCCGCATGCGTACCGTCACCGCGCCTGTCGGCGTGGCGGGCATCATCAGGCGCGTGACCCGTCCGGCGGGGAACGTCGCCTCTGCGCGCTGGACCATCGCGTCGAGCGAGGCGGGCGGCCCCGCGCGGGATGACGAGGCCGG
>NZ_JBKYMO010000301.1:0-7032 GCF_047302915.1 Massilia sp. CT11-108
GTCGAAGTACGCCTGCGCGTCGCTGAGCACGAGCCGGCGCTGGCCCTGGAACGTCCCGATCGCCGCCTGGCGCGCCTGCGCCTGCGACAGGACCAGCACCGTCAGCGGCTTCGCGCCCGGGCAACGCACCGTGAACGCCGCATCGAGGCCGGGCTGGATGCCGTCCACGACGACCGCCTTGGCACCCTCGTCGACGTGCGCGCGCGTGGCCTGCACGCAGCCGCGGGCTTTCGCGCCGAACGCGAATTCGACGGGGATGCCGTCCTGCGCCGCGAACACCCACGTGCCGCCGTCCAGCCGAGCGAGCGGCTGCGCCGTCGCATACGTCAGGCGCTGGCCGCGCTCGTCACCTAAGTCGAAATTGACGGGCCAGGCGAAGTAGGCACCGGCCGGCAGGTCGACAGGTCGACGGGGCAGCGTTACCGTGCCGCCGGGCAGCTTGACCGCGAAGCGGACCTGCTCGCGCGCCGGCGTCGGATACTGGCGGATGTGGCCATCATAGAACAGGAACGCGGCTTCGCCGCGGCTGCGCACGGACCACCGCGGCGTATCCAGATCGGCCGGATCCTTCGGCACGACGTCCGGTTTGCGCACGGTCATCGGCGCCAGGCGCGCGCCGAAGTCGTGCAGGAACCAGTGGAACGGACGCAGGCTCGCCAGCACGGCGCGCTGCTGGCCGTCCGGGCCCAGCGGCGCATTGAAATCGTAGTTGATCGCCGGGACGTCGTTGTAGCCGCCGCTCTTCGTGCTTTCCTCGAGGGTCGTGCCGCCGACGGGATTGCGCCCGCCGTGGAACATGTAGTACCCCATCAGGTTGACGCCGGAGCCCAGCTGCACGGGCAGCATGGCCGCGATGTCGTCGCTGGAGACCAGCGTGCGGCGGCGGTACATGGCGGGCAGGCCCGCGCCGTATTCCGCGCCGAGGAACGGGGTCTTGTCGATGTCCGTTTCGGCCGTGCCCTGCTGGCTCGCGCGGGTCTGGGCACCGAGGTCGCCGCTCACGCGCGTGTCGAAGCGGAACGCGTACGTCTCCTTGGGCGGGAGTTCCTTCGTGCTCGTCGCCCACGGTTCGTCCGGATAGCCGCCGAACACCGGCGTCACTTCGCCCGACGGGTACAAGGTCTGGTCCCAGCCCGTGACGGTGTAGTAGGGCACGTCGATGCCCGCCTTCACGGCAAGACCCTTCAGCGTGCGGATGTGCTCCGCGCCGCGGCCCGGGCCGGCCAGGTTGTACTCGTTCTCGATCTGCGCGCCGATCACGGGGCCGCCCTGCTTGTACAGCAGGCCGTCCAGCTGGCGCCCGATCTCGCGGTAGTAGCGTTCCACGTAACGGAGGTAAGTCGGATCGTTGCCGCGCGTGGGCATCGCGTCGACCACCCAGTCCGGGAAGCCGCCGTAGCGCACCTCGGCGTGCGACCACGGGCCGACACGGACGACGACGTCCAGGCCGTGCTTGCGCGCGAGCTGCACGAAGCGGCGCAGGTCGCGGTTGCCGGACCAGTCGAATTTACCCTCGGCCGCTTCGTGGTGGTTCCAGATGATGTAGCTGGCGACGATGTCGATGCCGGCCGATTTCATCTTGGCGAGTTCCGCATCCCAGCTGGCGGCCGGGCTGCGCGTGTAGTGGAACTCGCCCATCACCGGCAGCCAGGGCTTGCCGTCGCGTGTGAGGTACTGGTTGTTGATGCCGAGCGTGTGGCCGCCCGGCGCCGTCGCCGTGCCCAGCTTGATGGTGCCGGTGCGCGGATCGGGCGCCGGCGCCGTGGCGTCGACGGTGAGGAGTTGTTCCGCGCCCGCCATGCCGGGGCCGGCGAAGGCCAGCAGCACCGCGGCGCGGAGCAGTGTGGGTCGGGTCATCGTCATCATCAGAACTTGTACGAGAGGCCCACGTTGTAGCGGCGGCCGTATTCCATCACGTTCTGCATGTACGCGTTCGCGTTCTGCGTGTAGACCACTTTCTGGTTCGTGATGTTGTCCAGGCCCACGCGCAGCTGCAGCTGCGGCGTCAGGTAGTACGAGAAGTTCGCGGTGACGTAGGTCTCCTCGCCGTTTTCCGCCATGTACCCGGCCGTCCAGCGGGGCATGCGCACGAACGGGCTGTGGTAGTTGGCGGACAGGCGGGCCTCGAAGCCGTTCTTTTCGTACCAGAGCGTGACGCCGCCGTTGTTGCGCATCAGGCCTTCCATCGGGTAGTCGTTCGTGTACTCGTGGATGTCGCTCTCGTTGTACGACCAGTTCGCGGCGACGCCCAGGCCGTCGAACGGTGCCGGCAGGCGCGTGAACGCGTGCTGGTACACCAGCTCCAGGCCGCGCACATAGCCGCCTTCGCCGTTGATGGAACGGGTGATGACCGCCTGGCGGTTGCCGATGGTCGTCGTGTCGGTCGTGATGCCGATGTAGCTGCCGATCTGCTTGTAGAACAACGCGGCCGAGAACAGCGAGCCCTTGTCGAAGTACCACTGGTACGCGAGGTCGGCCTGGTTGGCCATCATCGGCAGCAGGCCCGGATTACCGGCGCTGCCCGTCAGCGGCTGCTGCGAGCCCGGCGTCGTGTCCATCGAGATCTGGCGCGATGCGCGCATCTCGTCCATCGGCGCACGCGACATGGCACGGGCCAGCGAGAAGCGCACCTGGTGTTTCTGCTCTTCGTCGAGGCCGAAGATCAGGTTCATGCTCGGCAGGGCCTTCGTGTACGAGGCGCCGCCCGACACCGCCGTCGGCGCCGCGCCGTTGACGGACTCCATGCCTTCGCCCGTCTGGCTGGTGTGCAGGACGCGCACGCCCGCATTGCCGCGGTACTTCAGGCCGAACATCTCGCCGTCCAGGTCCGCCTGCGCATACAGGGCGCTCGTGCGCTCCTTGACGCGCCAGCCGGCCAGCAGGTCGTTCGCGGTCGGCGTACGGCCGCCCGCATCGAGGGCGCCCGGACCGAACGTGGAGGACACGGTGCCTTCGAAATCGTTCAGCATCAGCGCGGGGAAGTAGCCCGGCACGTTGATGGTGGTGTACGCGGAGGCCGGGATCGCGGCATTGTTCGGCGAGACGTTCCACGTGGTCTGGCGGTACGACTTCTCGCGGTCGGCGAAGCGCGCGCCGATCTTGATGCGGCTGACGGGGCCCAGGTCCAGCGGCAGCGCGCCGCTCAACTGCGCGGAATCGAGGCGGTCGTGGACGTGGCCGTCATTGTCGATGACCAGCTGCGGCGCGCCGAACGTCGCGAGGTTGCCGGTGTCCTGGCTGTACGAATACGACTGCTGCTCGTTGCCCGTGAAAGCCCACGACAGGGTGCCGTTGTTCGCGGTCGTGTTGCGCACGTCGGCCCACTGGCTGGCGCGGCTCGCGCGCGACGTGGCGACGTCCGCCTCGACCTTCCAGTCGCCCACGTTGAACTTGCCGTTCAGGCCACCGGCGAAGTTGTCCATGTTCTGGATCCAGCGCGTGCTGTGCGTGGTCAGGCTGACGTCCTTGACGGTCGCGCCGGTGACGTAGCCGTTGCGGATGTCGACGTTCGAGTAATTCCCGGTCTGCCAGCCGTCCCAGTTGCCGACGTCGCCGGTCCAGTGCTGGACGCTCGGCTCGCGGATCTTGTTGCGGGCGAAGTACAGGTCGGCCGTGATCAGGGCGTCGGGGCTCGCCTTCCATTCCAGCTTGCCCAGCACGCTGCTGCGTTCGTTGGTGCCGCTCTTGAGCTCATCCTCGAAGCCCCACGGCGTCTTGTCGACCTTGCCGTCGCCATTCAGGTCGGCGGAATGGTCTTCGTTGAAGCCCCAGTGGTTCTTGCGTTCTTCGATCGACGGCTGCTTCTGGTAGCTGAACGCGACGGCCGCACCGATGGTCTTGTTCGCGAACTGGTCGATCCAGATGCCGCCCAGGCGCGGGCGCACGGTCTGCGCATCGACGTCTTTCGCCAGCGGGTAGTACAGCGTGTCGGCCTTCAGCGACGCCTGGCGGCCGTTGTACTTCAGCGGCTGCACGGTCTGCAGGTCGATGGTCGTCGCGACGCCGCCTTCGACGAGGTCGGCGTTCTGCGTCTTGTAGACGATGGCGCCGGACAGCGACTCGGACGGGAACTGCTCGAAGCGCACCGCGCGGTTCGGCTCGGACGATGCGAGTTCGCGGCCGTTCAGCGTGGCGCCGATGAAGCGTTCGCCCATGCCTCGCGCGACGATCTGGCTGGCGTTGCCGCGATCGAGACCGGCGGCGAGGCCCGGCAGGCGCGCCAGCGATTCGGCGATGGTGGTGTCCGGGAGCTTGCCAATGTCTTCGGAGGCGACGACTTCGACCATGCTGTTGGAGTTCTCCTTGACGGAGAGGGCGCTGCGCACGGACGCGCGGATGCCGGACACGACGACCTGCTGCACGGCGGTGTCGCCGCCCGCGGCCGGTTCGGACGATGCGGTTTGCGGTGCCTGCTGGGCGAGGGCGGGGACGGCGGGGAGGACGAACAATGGGAAGAGCGAGCGTACGAGTACGCTCAGGGTTTTCTGCTGCATGTAATCTCCTTGCTTTTGTCGTTTAGACTTATGTGTTGTTGTCGACTTTGTTGGTGCGTCGAGCGAACCAATCAAGCGACTGACCGGCATTCTGTCGCGTTGCAAGGAGCACAACCATTATGTTTTTCACCAGCGTATATACGAAGTTCATATAGCCTGGTGAAAAACATAAAAAAGGCAGCCCGCAGGCTGCCTTGGTATCTCACATGTTTGATGGGCACATGGTGCCCACGCGCATTACCACCACATGCCGTAGATCGTGGCCAGCACCACGCAGATGACGGCCGAGCCGAGGGCGAACGCGCCGTCGACCTTGAACAGCTTGGTGTCGACGATCAGTCCCTTGACCTTGCCGCGGGCGAACACGGTGCTGAGCAGGACCATGCCCGCGACGACCAGCCAGAACACGATGAACATGCGGTCCAGGAACGGGATCTCGTAGACACCGCTGCCGTTGTCGTGGGCGAAGCCGATCGGGGCGAGGAAGGACAGGTCCATCATCCCGGGCAGGAACTTCAGGATGATCGAGAACACGAGACCGCCCACGGTCGCGAACATCGCGGCGCTGGACGTGGTCTTTTTCCAGAAGAAGCCCAGCAGGAACATGGCCAGGATGCCCGGCGAGACGAAGCCCGTGTATTCCTGGATGTACTGGAAGCCGCCTTTCTTGTCGATGCCCATCAGCGGGGCGATCAGCACGGCCAGCAGCATCGACACGACGACGGTCATGCGGCCGATCCACACCATCTTCTGCTCGGTGACGTTCGGGTGCAGGCGTTTTTGATAGATGTCCAGCGTGAAGATCGTGGCGATCGAGTTGGCCTTGCCGGCCAGCGACGCGACGACGGCGGCGGTCAGTGCCGCGAACGCGATGCCTTTCAGGCCCGACGGCAGCAGTGCCAGCAGGGTGGGGTAGGCGCGGTCCGGATTCAGTTCGCCGCCGACGCGCATCGCGTCGCCCAGCGCGCCGGAACGGTCCAGCGCGAAGGCGGCGATACCCGGCATGACGACGATGACCGGCATCAGCAGTTTCAGGAACGCGGCGAACAGCAGGCCTTTGCGGGCGGTCGGCAGGTCGGCGCCGAGGGCGCGCTGCGTGATGTACTGGTTGCAGCCCCAGTAGTTCAGGTTCACGATCCACATGCCGCCGATCAGCGTGGACAGGCCCGGCAGGTCCATGTAGTTCGGGTTGTCGCGGCCGAGCACCATCTCGAAGTGGTCGCGGGTCGAGTTGTACAAGCTCGAGAAGCCTTGCAGCGCGCCGTGGCCATTGCCGAGTTTCGCGACGAGGTCCAGGGCCAGCCACGTGGTCACGAGGCCGCCGATGACGAGGCAGGTCACCTGGATGACGTCCGTGTAGCCGATGACCTTCATGCCGCCCAGCGTGATGATGGCGGCGAAGACGGCGAGGAACAGCATGCAGGGCAGCACGCCGATGCCGGTGACGCTGCCGATGGCCAGCGCGCCCAGGTACAGGATCGAGGTCAGGTTGACGACGACGTACAGGCCGAGCCAGAACAGGGCCATCGTCGTGGCGACGGCCTTGCCGTAGCGCTGTTCGAGGAACTGCGGCATCGTGTAGATGTGGTTCTTCAGGTAGACCGGCATGAAGAACACGGCGACGATGACGAGCGTGGCGGCGGCCATCAGTTCGTACACGGCGATGGCCATGCCGATGCGGAAGCCCGAACCACTCATGCCGATGAACTGCTCGGCGGAGATGTTCGAGGCGATCAGCGAGGCGCCGATGGCCCACCAGGTAAGGGAACCTTCGGCCAGGAAGTAGTCGTGCGAGGCGGTCGTATTCGCGCTCTTCTTGCGGCGGTAGACCCACAGGCCGTAGCCTGCGACTACGACGAAGTAGAACAGGAAGACGATGGCGTCGAGGCGGGAAATCAGATTCATAGGTTTGTCTCGGTTGTGATTCGCGCGTTTCAGCGCTCCAGGAAGGCGTCCATGATCGCGGTTGGCTTGCCGCCGCGGTCAAAGGCGCCCATCGGATAGCCCTTCCAGTCGTAAGCCTCGGGCTCCCAATAAAACACGCCGCGTGCCATGCCGCCATCGACGGCACGCGCCTTGGCGATCAGGTCGGCGATGACCGCCTTGCCGTCCGGGTGGTCCCAGGGCACGCCGACCTCGGACAGGATCACCGGCTTGCCGTAGCGGTGCACCATGTCGTTGAGGTTGGCGAGGCAGGCGGCCGTGGCGCTTTGCCACGTGTGGTTCTTCGCGGTCGTCGGGTAGGACGACACGCCGATCATGTCGAAGCGCGCGCCGTGCGCCTTCAGGCCGTCGAAGTTCCAGCGGAAGGTCGCGTTGTCGTGGCAGTTGTCGACGTGGACGATCACGATCGCGTCCGGGAACACCTGCTTGACGGCGCCATAGCCGCTGTCGACGAAGCGCGCATAGTTGTCCATGTGTCTTGTTGCGTCGCCCTCGGGCCACAGCAGGCCGGTGCGGGTCTCGTTGCCGACCTGGACCCAGGTCGGCGCCGCCCCCCCCGCGCGCCCGGCCGGGCCCCCCCCCCCCCGGTGGGCCC
>NZ_JBKYMO010000302.1:0-7027 GCF_047302915.1 Massilia sp. CT11-108
GGATTGAAAGTTAACAGCTTCCCAAGCTGTTTACAACAAAAATTTGAGGGGAAGGCTCAGGCTCTGACCCCGAATTTGCGGCGAAATGTGCTCTGACCCCGAATTTATGTGGTGGGCTGTTTCAGGGCCAGCGGCGTCAGGCGGCACTGTAGAAGGACAACCAGTCTTCCAGCCGGCTGCGCCAGAACTGCGCGTCGTGGCCGCCGCTGCCCATGTGGAATTCGCTGGCGGCGCCGAGCACGGCCTGCATCGCTTCGTCCTGCTTGCGCAACGGATCGCGATCGCCGACGTCGAGGTAGAAGCGCAGGCCGCGCAGGTCGGCGTGCTGCGCCAGCAGCAGCGGATCGCGTTGCGCGCGCAGCGCCGGCGTCGGGTACAGCCAGTCGCGCTGGCCGGTGAACTGGTCCGCGCCGCTGTAGTCCCATAACGCGGCGCTGTGCGCGCCCACGCGTGAAAACATCTCCGGGTGGCGCAATGCGAGATGCAGCGCGGCGAATCCGCCCATCGACACGCCGCCGATGCGCCGGTCCGCGCGCGTGGCCGTCACGCCGAGCCGTGATTCGACGGCCGGCAGCATCTCCGTCATCAGGTAATCCTCGTACAGGCCGATCGTGCCGCCTGAGGTCTGCGCCCCTTGCGCCGGCGTCGTGTTCACGCCGAAGCCGTTGTCGTAGTCGGGCGCGGCGATGACGAGCGGTGTGCCCAGCCGGTCGGCCGCGCGGTTGATGGCCAGGCCGGCATCGAAGAATGCCGCGCCGTTGCCGCCGAAGCCGTGGAACAGATAGAGGATGGGATGGCGCGCGCCGCCCGGCGGCAGGTACAGCGCGACGTTCATCGTGCGCCCGAGCGCGCGGCTCGCGACGGCGAAGGTGTCGACGGTGCCCGCCGGTGCCGCGGGACCGGGCGCGACGGCCTGCTGAACCGAAGCGTTGCCGCCCCCGCAACCGGCCAGGCAGGCAGCCGTGGCAAGCAAAAAACACCGACGTTCCATCCGTGGCCTCCCATGAGCACCGGCTCATTCTAGCCACGAATGGAACGGGCTTTCTTCACGCAGTCTTCAATAATTGAAGCCCGCGCGGATGCCGAACATGCGCGGCTCGACGTAGGTGGCTTTCATGAAGCCGCCCCACAGCGAATCGCTGCTGGTCTTGGCGCGCTTGTCCGTCACGTTGCGCACGTACGCTTCCGCATACCAGTTGCCGTCCGGGGCATCCAGGCGTGCCGACGCATCCGCCAGCGCATACGCGGCCTGGTAGCGGCCGATGCCGGCCCAGTCCGTGTTGCGCAGGTCGAAATAGGCCTTGTCGCGCCAGTTCACCTTCACGTACGGCGTGAGGCGGTAGCCGCCCGGCAGCTCGAACTCCTGCGAGAAGTTCAGGTAGACCTGGTACTTCGGCGTGTTCGGCAGGTGGTTGCCGTCGATGTCGTACAGGCGGCGGCCCAGCAGGGACTTGTCCGGACCGTTGTAGATGGCCGGGCAAGGCTGGACGCCGAATTCCGCGCGCACGTCGCCGCACTGGTAATCGTCGCTGTAGTTGTAGAAGCCGTGCACCTTGGTGTCGATGAAGGCGAAGCCGCCGCCCACGCGCGCGCCGCGCCACGGCTTGTAGTCCCACTCCAGTTCCAGGCCCGGGATGCGGGTGTCGCCCACGTTGATCGTGCGCCAGGATTCGTACACGTCGCACTTGGGCTGGTCGGCCGGGCAAGGCAGGCCGTTGTCCGGGATGATCTGGTTGACGAAGTAGTTCCCCGTCAGCTGCATGTCCTTGTAGCGCATGTAGAAGGCGGTGGCCGAGAGGCTCAGGCGGTTGTCCAGGAAGCGGCCCTTCCAGCCCAGCTCATAGTTGGTGACGGTCTCCGGGCCGTACGGCAGGAACGTCGCCTCGCCCGGCTTGCCCGTCGCGGCGCACAGGTGGTAGTTGCAGCTGTCGACCTTGTCCGCGAAACCGCCCGCCTTGTAGCCCGTCGAGACCGAGGCATAAGCCATCTGGCGCGGCGTGATCTGGAATTGCAGACCCGCGCGCCACGTCACCTTGCCCCAGGTTTCCTTGTGATCGTTGTTGGTCGCGTTGGCGTAGCCGGCATAGGCGATCGGACCGCCGCCGGCCCAGCCCATCTGCTGCGTCAGGTCGGTCCCGTCGTGGATCGTAAAGCCCGGCGTGCCCGGGATGCCGCGGTCGTACAGGCCGCGGTAATAGGCCGGGTTGCCGATCCAGTTGGCGCCGTACACCTTGCCGCCCTTGTCTTCCTTCGAATCGCGGCTGTAGCGCGCGCCCAGCGTGGCCGTCCACTTCGGCGCGAAGCTCCAGTCGGCCTGGCCGAAGATGGCCTTCGAATCGATCTGGCGATTCGGCTGCGCGTACACCACGCTGCCCGGGTCGCCGAACGGTTTCTGGATCGCTTCCGTCATCTCGTAGTCGATGCGGTTACGCTCGTGCATCCAGAACAGGCCGGACACGTATTTCAGGGAACCCAGCTGCTGCTTGAGCTGCAGTTCGTGCACGGTCGACAGGTAGCGCGAATCCGCCGTGCGGTGCCACGTGTCGCGCAGCGGCCAGGTGCCCCAGTTGCCGTCCTTCGTATTTGGGAACGGGGCGATGTCGGCCCACGACGGCGCGTTCTGCAGGCCCAGGTCGTCGTCCGAGATCTGGCTGCGGCGCTGGTCGGCGACGGCGAAGTTGTAGCTCACCGACGTGCGGTCGTTGACGTTCCAGTCCGCGCCCGCGCGCACCGTGCGGATCTTCATGTCGGTCTGGCCCGGCACGTTGACGTTGATGTAGAACTCGTCGTTGGTGCAGGCATAGCGCGTGCCGACGCCGGCGCCGCAATCGCGGAAGAACGCATAGCCCGCGCCCGAATCCTGGAAGTGCTCGTACGCGGCGTGCAGCGTGAGATCCTTGTTGACGCGCAGGAGGGCCTGCAGGCGCGCGGCCCACTCGTTCTGGTTGGTGTAGTAGTCGGACGGGCGGACCTGGCGGTTGTAGCGCATGTCGACGTCCGGCACGCCGTTCGGGATCCAGCCTTTCGACGGCACGTTCGCTTCCGACAGGTCCTGGTGCTGGTCGGCGTAGCCGTCGCGGCGCACGCGCATGAAGGAGCCGCGCAGCGCCAGCTTGTCGTTGACGACGACGTTCTGCACCCAGTTGACCTGCTTCTTGTTGTAGTTGCCGAAGTCCGTCTCGACGCGGCCGTAGTTGCCGTTGAAGTCGGGCTTCGCGGTGATGACGTTGACGCTGCCGCCCGTCGAGTTACGGCCGAACAGCGTGCCCTGCGGACCGCGCAGCACTTCGAGCTGGTCGATGTCGAACATCAGCGCCTGCGCGCCCTGCGGCCGCGGCGAGTACAGGCCGTCGACGTGGAAGCCCACGGCCGGGTCGCCCGTCTCGGTGAAGTTGGTCGACGTGATGCCGCGGATCGTGATCTGCACGCCGTTGTCGAGGCCCGAATCGATGGTGACGTTGGGGATGTCGTTGGCGAGGTCGCGGATGTTGGTGGCGCCCTTGCGGGTCAGCTGGTCCTGCGAGAACGCCGTCACCGCGACCGGCGTCTTGAGCAGCGAGGTGCTGAAGCGGGTGGCGGTCACCGTCACTTCCGGGATCGTGTCGGCGGATTGTGCCGGCTTGGTGTCGGCCTGCGCCCAGGCGGGCATGGCGGCGAAGGCGCAGGCACTGGCGACGGCCATGCTCATGGCCGTCCGTTTGATTGGATGCAGCATCATATCTCCTTGGTTTTTTGAATTCTGCGTGCCGGCGAACCGGACACGTGTCGACGAGTATTTCAACCAGGATTCGTAAAATCAAAGAATTTCGCCGGACACCTTTCAGTTTCTTCGTCTTTACTAAACAATCAACTTGTCGCGCAGGTTCAAGGCTGCGCGGCGTCCACCGCGACAGCTTGTTCCGGGCCATTCCAGGCGCGTACGGCGACCTTCAGCGCGCCTTGTCCGCCGCTGAATTCGGCGCTGACGGTGCGGCTCTCGCCCGGCATGAGCGCCACGTAGTTGTCCGACCAGTACACGGGCAGCACGCGCGCGCCGGCCGCGTCGAGCAGGGTCAGTTTGGTGTTCAGCACGGGCACCTTCGACGGATTGGTCAGCGTGACGTCCACCCTCCCTTCCGTACGGGCGGATGCGTGCACGGTCACGGGCACGCCGGCGAGCGTATCGAGGCCGCGCTGGCGCTCGGGGCTCGTCGACGGCCAGTACACGTTGTCCGACAGCGTGCGGCCCGCGCCGTCGGTCAAGGTCAGCTTCACGACCAGCAGGCCTTCGCGCGCCAGCAGCGGCGCGATGCCGAGGTCGATCGGCCCCGACGTGGCCACGCCGGGGACACTGACGGTGGCGGCGCCGCGGCCCGCCAGCCGGCCGTCGACGGTCCAGGCCTCGAATGCGACGCGCGCATTGTCCAGCGGCGCGGTCGGGTTGTTGATGACGTCGACCGCGTGATCGGGCAGGTTCAGTTGCACGTGCACGGGTTCGGACGCGTGTTTCGTGCCGTAGTAGGCGGCGTGCGTATCGTAGTCGTGGCTGAGGATCTGCCACATCGTGCTCGGCCAGGCCGGCTGCGTCATCCACAGCATGCGGCCGCTGTTCTCGCGCCACAGCCCCGCATTCATGCCTTCGAAGATCGCGCGGTGCGATTCGTAGTTCATCAGCTGCGCCTTGCGCTCGAAGTCGGCCAGCGACGCCGGCGCGCCGTACTGCCGCTCGAGCGCCTTCATGAACGGTTCCACGCGGCCGTTGCCGCTGGGGTGCCAGTCGTGGTACGCGGCGGTATCGCCCAGCGGCCAGCGCTCGGATGCCGGCACCGCGGCCTCGAACGCCTCGCGCGTGGGGAACGACGGCGTGCCCACCTCGACGGCGAAGCCCTTGCCGTGCGTCGTGAAATACGTTTCCGGCGGCTGGTAGTCGTACGGGCCGCTGTTCTGCAGGTTCACGCGGTTCGAGCTGCCCGTGTACCAGCGCGTGCCGTCTTCCGCGTAGATCAGCGCTTCCAGCTTCTCGTTCAGCGCCGGCTGCGGGACGCCCTCGTTGCGGCCGAACCAGGCGACGATCGAGGGGTGGTTGCGGAAACGGCGCACGACGTCGACGGCGTTCGCCATGAACAGGTCGACGTCCTGCGGCTCGATGTTGTAGTCCTGTGTCGAGGCCCAGAAGTCGTTCAGCACCATGAGGCCGTATTCGTCGGCCAGCTCGAAGAACGTCTCTTCCGTGTTCTGGCCGACCCAGTTGCGGATGATGTTCACGTGGGCGTCGCGGTGCAGGCGGAAATACGGTTCCAGGCGCGCGCGGTCGACGCGCTTCATGAAGTCGTCCATGCCCCAGTTGCCGCCGCGCGCCGCTATGCGCACGCCGTTGACCTTGATGACGAGGTGCGGCGCGAGGCTGCCGGCATCGGCCAGTTCGCGGATCGCGGCCGTGCCTTCCGCTTCCGCACGCAGGCCGGTCGCCCACTGGTTGCCCGCGACCTTGCGCAGCGCCTCGTGGCGGGCGTCGGTGATGCGCACGCCGAGCGCGTGCGCCCTGGTGAAATCGGCCTCCACGCGGCGCAGGTGGCCCGTGCGGTCGACCAGCGACAGCTCGTAGGTCACGCTGCGGATGCCGAACGCGGTGCGCGCATGGTCGGACAGCGCCGCGCCCTGCAGCACGTCGACGTCGAGGTCGTGCAGCTCCGGCTTGCCGTAGCCGTTCGGCCACCACAGCCGCGGCTGCTTGACCTTCAGCGCGGCGAAGTCGTTCGATGCGAAGCGCACGGTGTGCGTGCCGGGCGCCACGTCCAGCGTGCGGCTCACGACGATAGGCTGCATCGATCCCGCCCGGTCGCGGATGGTGGCGCGCACGGTCGCGCGCACGGTCTTGTTCGACAAATTCGTCAGCGGCACCTCGATGCCGACGTCGGCCTCGCGATGGTCGTCCGCGAGCGCGGTGATCACGTGCGCATCGCCCACGCGCACGTCGCCCGTGCTGCGCAGGACGACGTCCTGCCACAGGCCCGTGTTGCGGTCGCGGACGGACGGGATCCAGTCCCAGCCCTCGGTGGCGATGAAGGTCGGGCCGTCCTGCGCCTGCACGCCGCCGTTCTCGCCGACGCCGGCCGCGACGGATTCCTCGTGCGCGATGCCGGGATGCGGCGGCGGCGACACCTTGACGGCGATGACGTTCTCGCCTTTCGGGTTCAGGTACGGCCCCAGGTCGACGCTGCCGCGCACGAAGGCGCCGCGCGTGGTGCCGGCGCGGCGGCCGTTGACCCAGATCGCGGACGCGTAATTGATGCCCTTGAACGTGACGAACAGGTGACGGCCGGGGCGGTGGCCGCGCGGCAGCGCGAAGCTCGTGCGGTACCACCAGTCCTGGCGGCTGAGGCTTTCCGGGATCGCGAGGTTGTCGAGGCCATACGCCGGACTCGGATAGACGCCGCGGTCGACCAGCGTGGTGAGCACGGTCCCCGGCACCGTGGCCTTGTACCAGCGCGACGCGTCATAGCCCCCGCTGGCGATCTGCTGCGCGGATCCCGGTGCCTGGTCCGCCGATTGCAGCGTCCACGCACGGATCGTCCATGCGTTCGCGCCCCGCGGTTCCAGCGCCGGCCCCGCATAGGCCGGCACGGCGACGGGCTGCGACGGCGGCGTCGCGCTGTGCGGCAGCGTCCACGCATCCTGCGGCACGAGCTGGCCGGCCATCTGGCGGGTCTGCAGCGGCCAGTGGGGGCTGCCGGTCTCGAACACGATCATGCCTTCGTTTGGCGGCGTCGCCGCGAGCCGTGCGACGGCCTGTGCGTCGTCCCCCAGCGTCAGCCCGGCCACGCGGCCCGCGAACGCGGCATCGGTCCCCGTGCGCGGTGCGATCGCGATCTGCGCGGCGGCCGCTGCGCTGCCTTGCACCTCCTCCCGCGCCACTTCCCTGCCGTTCGCGTACAGGACGACGTGGCGGCCGTCCCGGCTGGCCGCCACATGGGTCCAGGCGCGGACGGCATCGGCTACCTGTGCAGCGTGGACGGCACGCTGGCCTTCTGCGGCGCGGGTGCGCCGG
>NZ_JBKYMO010000303.1:0-7023 GCF_047302915.1 Massilia sp. CT11-108
GCGCCAGCGCAGGCGGCCGGCGCGTTCCCACGCGGCACCGGATTCCCAGGCCACGCCGGCGAACACGAGGACGTAGGCAATGGGCAAGGCCAGGCCTTCCGGCACGACGCCCGCCGCGCCGATGGCCAGCAGCAGCCAGCCGGCGCCCTGGTAGAGACGCGACCAGCCCCACGTCGGCACGGCCGGACGGCCGGCATGGCCGGACTGTTCGAAGAAAAACAGGGTGGCGCACAAGGCCAGGTTGCCGAGTGCCAGTGCCAGGACCATCGTGGTCGCGTCCATCGTCACCTCAGCATTCGTGCACGACCGCGGTCGTGCCGTCGCCGACGCGGCTGGACCAGGCACGCGCCCAGTACTCCCGTTCGGCCTCGGTGGGCTGCCCGTGCCAGAACACGATCAGGGTCCCTTTATGGTCGTGGATCTGGGTCAGCTTGTCGACGAAACCCGGGTTCCCGTCCACGTCCGCCAGCGCCATCGCATATCCATAGACACGATCCAGGCGCTCGATGCGGTCCGGCTCGGTCTGGCTGTTGGTGGCGGTAATGGTCGGGTGGTCCAGGAACATGAGGTCTCCGCTTGGGCTGCAACGGCCAGCTTATCAGAAACCTATCGACCGCAACAAGTTCACCTATACTTGACGGCATGCCTCACAACAGCCCCACCCCGCCGCTCGTACGTACGCGCCGGGGTCGCCGGACGCTCGAATTCGTCCCCGGCGACATCCAGAGCGAGATGCTGCTGGCCCGGCCCGACGCCCTCGTGCTGGCCTATTTGCGCGCCATGATGGGGTTTGTCCTGTTCGCGCCGTCTCCCGTCCGCATCGTGATGGTCGGGCTCGGCGGCGGCTCGCTGGCCAAGTTCTGCCACCGCCATTTTCCCGACGCGCACATCACCGTCATCGAACTCCGCGCCGACGTGATCGCCCTGCGCGACGCCTTCCACGTGCCGCCCGACAGCGCGCGCTTCGCGGTCGTCCAGGCCGACGCGGCCGACTGGCTGGCCGCGCATCCCGGCTCGGCCGATGTACTTCTGGTCGACGGCTTCGACGCGCGCGGGCTGCCGCCCAGGCTGGCCGACACGCCCTTTTATACGGACTGCCGTCACGCGCTGCGGCCCGGCGGCGTGCTCGTGGCCAACGTCTTCACGTACGATCCGCGCTACCCGGACGTGATGGACGCGCTCGATACCGTGTTCGCCGGCCACACCTGCTGGTTCGACAAGGTCGCGGGCAACAACCGCATCGTGTATGCATTGAACGCCCCCGCGGATGCCGTCCTGCGCCGCATGACGGCGCTGCGGCGCCGGCGCGGAATCGGCCTGGGATTATTGAATCGGCTAGCCATTCGAGCCATCCTTGCCTGGATCGCATCGCGATCTGTTTTGGCCCTACCACACCTTCGCGCGACGCGGTCCCGCTTGTGACAATTTGTTTGCGGAAACTAGAGTTTCTGTGACAAACTGATGCTTCTTCATGCCTTAGGGCAAGCTCTCATCTTTCATGCATAGGGAACCCCGGATGTCGCGTCGCCGACTGCCGTTTTCGCTCACGCTCGCAGCAGGCCTCACGCTGGCCGGCGGCCTGGCCGCGACCGCGGTGCTGGCGGTTGCCATCAGCCGTCTCGAATACGACAACAAGGCGCTGGCCTTCGAACAGGGGACCGGTGTGCGTGTGGCTGCCCTGCGCCAGGGTATGGATGATGCCGTCGAAGTCCTGAACGTCACCAACCAGTTGTTCACGACCGTGCAACCGGTCACGCGCGCGCAATTCCACGATTTCACGACGCCGCTGCTGCAGCGCAATCCATACATCCGCGCCTTCAATTTCCACCGCGTCGTGGACGCCGCCGACCGCGCCGCGTTCGAAGCGGACCTGCGCCAGTTCCAGCCCGACCTCGTGGTGCGCGAGATGCGCGGCCCCGCGCGGGTGGCGGCGCCGGCGCGCGAACGCTACCACGTCGTCGACTATCTCGAACCCATGCAGGGTAACGAGGCGGCCCTCGGCCTGGACGTCAGCCAGAACCGCCAGGTCATGGACGCCCTCGGGCGGGCGCAGGCGAGCGGCCGTGCCGCCCTCACCAGCCTGCTGCAGATCGCCCAGGCACCGGGCGCCCCCAGTTTCGAAGTGCTGATGCCCGTGTACGCCCGCGGCGGCCGCCTGCTGGGCGACACCGCCGCCGTGGTCTCCGTGCCGACCCTCGCCAATGCCACGCTGGCCAGGGCCGGCCTGCTGGACGACCACAGCATCCAGTTGAAATTCTATGGCGGCGGCCGCGCCGATCCGGCCCGCCTCGCCTATGCGAGCCGCGACGTGACGGCGTCCGAATCGCCCGTCCCGCTGCTGTCGGGCGGCTACACGGGCCGCGCCCTGAACACCTTCACGGTCGGCGGCCAGTCGTGGACCGTGGAAGCCATCGCCGCGCCCAGCCCGTGGCTGGCCGACCATCTCGGCTCGACCCTGCTGCTGACCGGCGGCGTGCTGTCGACCCTGCTCCTGTGCGCCTTCGTGCAGGCGGCCGGCGAGCGCGCGCGGAAAGTCCAGGAACTGGTGCGCGAGCGCACCGCCGACCTGAAGCTGACGAACCAGCGCCTGATCGACGACGTCCTCGCGCGCAAGCGCACGGAAAAAGCGCTGCAGGAGAGCGAGCAGCGCTTCCGCCAGCTCGTCGCCATGTCATCCGACTGGTATTGGGAACAGGACGAGGAATTCCGTTTTACCCACGTCACCGGCGACTTCACGGAAAAATCCGGCATCGCCACCGAGCGCGTGCTCGGCCGCCGCCGCTGGGATTACGTGCCGGCGCTGACGGACACGGAACTGGGCCGCGACCACGTCGCCACCCTGGAAGCGCACGAGCCGTTCCGCAACCTCGAATACCGCGTCGTCGACGACAACGGCGAGGAGCGCTGGTTCTGCATCAACGGCCAGCCGACGTTCGACGAGACGGGCCGCCTCACCGGCTACCGCGGCACCGGCAGCGACATCACGGCGCGCAAGGTCACCGAGCAGCGCGTGCACCACGTGGCCCAGCACGACGTGCTGACGGGTCTGCCCAACCGCTCGCTGCTGCAGGACCGCCTGGGCCAGGCCGTCGCGTACGCCACCCGCAGCGGCCACCAGGTCTGGGTGATGCTGATCGACCTGGACCGCTTCAAGTACGTCAACGACAGCATGGGCCACAAGGCCGGCGACGTCCTGCTGATGACGGTCGCGGCGCGCCTGCGCTCGTCGCTGCGCGACACGGATACCGTCGCGCGCCTGTCCGGCGACGAATTCGTCGTGATCCTGTCCGAGCATCACGACCAGCCGCTGACGCCGGACATCGTGCAGCGCGTCATGGACTCGGTCGCGCAGCCCGTCATGCTGGGCACCAAGGAGTTCTTCGTCACCTGCAGCATCGGCGTGGCCGCGTTCCCGAGCGACGGCACGCCGTCCGAGAACCTGATCGAGCACGCGGACATCGCCATGTACCGCGCCAAGAAACTGGGCCGCAACAACTTCCAGTTCTACACGCCGGCCATGAACGAGGAATCGCTGGAGCGCGTGCGCATCGAGAGCGCGCTGCGCAACGCCCTCGAACGCAACGAATTCGTGCTGCACTACCAGCCGCAGGTCGACCTGCAGACGGGCCGCATCGTCGGCATGGAAGCGCTGATCCGCTGGAAGCATCCGGAACTGGGCATGGTGCCGCCGTCGCGCTTCGTCGGCATCGCCGAGGACACGGGCCTGATCGTGCCGATCGGCGCCTGGGTGATGCGCACCGCGTGCGCCCAGAACAAGGCCTGGCACGATGCGGGCCTGGGCAAGCTGCGCGTGGCCGTGAACCTGTCGGCGCGCCAGTTCGGCGCGGCCGACCTGCTGCCGGGCATCGAGGCCGTGCTCGACGACACGGGCCTGGATCCATCCTGCCTCGAACTGGAACTGACGGAAAGCCTGTTCATGAGCGACGTCACGCCGGCCGTGGAATTGCTGCACCGCATGAAATCGCTGGGCGTGAACCTGTCGATCGACGATTTCGGCACGGGTTACTCCAGCTTCTCGTACCTGTCGCGCTTCCCGATCGACGTGCTGAAGATCGACCGCTCGTTCGTCAACGACATCACGCACGACGCCAACGATGCCGCCATCGTCGCCTCGATCATCGCGCTGGCGCACAACCTGCGCCTGTCCGTGATCGCCGAGGGTGTCGAAACGGCCGAACAGCTCGATTACCTGCGCCACCAGGGCTGCGACGAAATGCAGGGATATTATTTCTCGAAGCCGCTCCCGGCCCATGAATTCGAGCAATTGCTACGCCAGCGACGCGGCCTGACGGCTCCGGAAGACGAGCCGCAGACGGCCGCCGCCTGAAGAAATCTCGAATCCGCTTTAAGTCTGCATGACAAGTGCGAGATTTCGTGCAATTTCCTGTGGCTTAATCAATATCGTTCTCATACAATACTCTGTGATTCTTTAGCAATACACTCACCGAGCATTGATGATGACTGAACTGAATATCGACACCGCCACGGCCACCCTGGCGGAACGCAGGCCGCGCACCGACATGCGCACGCGCGACCTCGTCAACCAGGCCGTCGCGTCCGTTCCCACGCTGGGGCTGCAGCGCGCCGCGGAATTCCTCGCGGCGATGGGCGTGCCGGCGGAGATCGCGGTACGGGCACTGGTGTATCCGAACCGCCGCCGCACAAATTAATACGCGACGTCGGCAATACGTTGGATGGGCTCCCCGAGCCCACGCGTGACGTGGCGTCCGCGTGGGCGCAGGCGTGCCCCCCCTATTCCTGGGCAGAGATATCTGCCAACGACTCGCGACCACGTTCCGTCAATCCGAACCCGCCCTCGGCCCGCGCCGCAATGTGCGACTTGCGGCTGAGGAACTGGACGACGTCGTCATCCACATTCGCCGCCGGGTCCGCCTCGAGCGCGCGCAGCGCCTGCACGCAGCGGCGCAGGAACAGCAGTTCCGTTCCCTGCGGCGTCAGCGCCAGGCTCCCGTTCTTCGCATACTGGATCAGCTTCAGGCCCGACAGGCGCTTCGCGTTACGCCCGACACAGGCATTGACACGGTCGGTCTGCGCGCCGCGCCGGATGAATTCGAGCGCATCGTATTCGTCGCCCGTCAGTTTCAGATTCTTCATTACCACTTTCCAAGAGAACAAGCCCGCCATGGTAACGGCGACGGGCCGTCCCGGCAACCTGTCTTGCCGTCAGCGCAACGCCCGCACGGCGGCCCAGACGAGGCCCGCCCCCGCCAGGACACCCAGCGCCACGGCCGCGTGCATCTTGTGCGACCCCAGCAGCGGGCCGCGGCCCAGCGGAATCTTGTTGTACAGGGTGGTGCTCATGCTTTTCTCCTCCGAGAGTCGTTGGCCTCAAGCCTATTATCAAAAAGTTCCTAAAAGATATATGTGCGCCAGCGTACACAATCGGCGATCCTATTGCGCGCCGTGGCCGGACATGGACTGTTAGTATTGCGCCAACACGACAACGCAATGGAGCACACCATGAGAACCGACATTCCGAAACCGGACCCGGGCGCCGACGCCCCGCCCAATTTGCACGAAGCGGACATCGGCAGCGGGGAGCGCTCGCCAGGCCAGCATGAAACGGACGAGATGATTCGCGACATTCCCAAGCGCGGCAGCAATGAGGGTAACAAGCAGGACGCCGGCCAGGCCGGTAACCAGCAAACCGCCCCAGGCAAGGCCTGACCCTCTCGTGACAAAGGATGGGGCGACACGACGGTCCGCCCCATCCTCTTCCCTTCACCTGCTTATTCCGCCTTGATGGGCGGTTCCGGCGCGTCCGGCTCCTTCACCGGTGCGCGCGCCGGCGCCGGTACGTCGTCCGGATCCGGACTCGGCTGCGGCGGCGGCAGCTCCGGGTCGGGCGTCGTGGGGTCCGGCGTGGAATGTGCGTGTTCCGGCAAACTCATCGATTTTCTCCGGCGAACGGGCTCAACGGCCTTCTTTCTGCTTGGCGCCGCCGCCCGCACCCTTGTCCTTGCCGGCCTTCACGGTCGACATGTGGTCGTGGCTGCTCTTTTCCTTGACGCCCGCCTTCTGTTTCTGGACGTCTTCCTCGGACTGGTTACCCGACTGCTTGTTCTGGCTGCCTGTGGATTTCGATTGGGTCATGATGATCTCCCTATGGTTGCGGTTGACGTTGTGTGCAGCCTAGCATGGAAGATCGGGGCGGGTTTTCAATCGTGCGGGGCTGGTATAGTCGAGCCGATGACACGCCTCGCCGCCCTTGCGCTGACTCTCGCCATGACCTCTACCGTGTATGCCGCCCCGATGACGCTGGACGACTACCTGGCCCTGTCCGGCCCCGCGCCCGCCGCCACCCTGCGCTACGGCGCCGCGCCGTCGCAGTACGCCGAACTGTTCCTGCCGTCCGGCACGGGACCGTTCCCCGTGGCCGTGCTCGTGCACGGCGGCTGCTGGACGAAGGAATTCGGCGGCATCACGCAGCTGCGCAACGTGGCGGGGGCACTGGCGGCGCGCGGCATCGCCGTGTGGAACGTGGAATACCGCCGCGTCGACGAGGCCGGCGGCGGCTACCCGGGCACCTACCAGGACATGAACGCAGCCCTCGACCTGCTCGCGCGCACGGCCCGGGAACATCCGCTCGACCTCGGCCGACTCGTGGCCGTCGGGCACTCGGCCGGCGGCCAGCTCGTGCAATGGCTGGCGGCACGGCCCCGCATCCCCGCGTCGAGTCCGCTGTACCGCAAGGACATCGTCCCCGTGCGCCAGGTCGTCAGCCTGGGCGGCCTGGCCGACCTGCGGCGCGAAGCCGCGCTGCTGAAGACGAGTTGCGGCCGCGAGATCGCCGAACTGGCCGGCACGCCCGGCGAGGGCCGGCCGGACGTGTTCTCCGACACGAACGCGGGCGACCTGATGCCGAACGGCAGCCATACGATCCTCGTCACCGGCGAACTGGACACGATCTCGCCCCCGCGCGTCGCGCACGACTTCGCGGCCCGCGCCCGTGCGGCCGGCGACAGCGCGGAGGTCGTGATC
>NZ_JBKYMO010000304.1:0-7020 GCF_047302915.1 Massilia sp. CT11-108
GGCCTGCCGCGGGCACGACCGGTGTCCCGTCAGCCGTCCGCAACGCCGCCTGTGCCGCGCGGGCGCGCCGCCGTCTTGATCCCGCAAGGTAAAAAACGATTGAGAATGGCAACACGCCATAGCCGAAAAAAGTCATAATGCCGCCAACCACAGTCGGCTCCGTCGCCGCCATCAGGGTTACGACGTACATCCATCCTATGGCTACGATCCACATGCGATGCTCCGGTTGCTGTCGATAAAACGATTCTACACAATGGACGCCTTATGAATACGCCTGATGCTACCCCGCAGATGCTTGCCGCACCCTGGATGGCGCCGTTCGCGCAATTCACCGATCCCTCCGCCTGGCAGTCCTGGATGAAACTCCCCGACGGTGCCGACGGCTCGGCAGCGTTCGCACCGGTGGCCAAGATGCTGGGCGATATCGGCGCCGGGCTGTCGCAGGGCAAGCTGGAAGCGCTGCGCGACGATTACCTGCAAAAGGCGATGAAGCTGTGGCAGGAGTTTGTCACCGGCAAGCTGCCGTCGTTCAGCGACCGCCGCTTTTCCGCGCCCGAGTGGACGGCGAACGCGATGTCCGCGTACAGCGTCGCGTCCTACCTGCTGAATTCCGAATTCATCATGGCCCTGGCCGAGGCCGTCGAAGCGCCGCCGCGCGACAAGCAGAAGATCCGCTTCGCCGTGCAGCAGATCGTCGATGCGATGTCGCCCGCGAACTTCCTCGCGACGAATCCGGAAGCCCAGCAGAAAATCATCGAGACCAAGGGCGAGAGTCTCACGAAGGGTCTGCAGAACATGCTGGCCGACCTGCAGAAGGGCCGTATCTCCCAATCGGACGAGTCCGCATTCGAGGTGGGCCGCAACGTCGGCATCACGCCGGGCACGGTCGTGTTCGAGAATCACTTGTTCCAGCTGATCCAGTACACGCCGACGACGCCGACCGTGCACGAGGTGCCGCTGCTGATGGTGCCGCCGTGCATCAACAAATACTACATCCTCGACCTGCAGCCGGAGAATTCCCTCGTCCGCTACCTGGTGGAGCAGGGCAATACGGTGTTCATGCTGTCCTGGCGTAATCCGGACCAGAGCCTGGCCGGCACGACGTGGGACGATTACGTGGAGCAGGGCGCGATCCGCGCGCTGGACGCCACCCGCGCCATCACGGGCCAGGACAAGGTGAACGTGTTCGGCTTCTGCGTGGGCGGCACGATCGCCGCGACGGCGCTGGCCGTGCTGGCCGCCCGCGGCAGGAAGCCGGCCGCCAGCCTGTCGCTGTTCACGACGCTGCTCGATTTCTCGGACACGGGCGTGCTCGACGTGTTCGTCGACGAAACCCAGGTCAAGCTGCGCGAACAGCAGCTTTCCCGCGGCGGCCTGATGCCGGGACGCGACCTGGCGACGACGTTCTCCGCGCTGCGTCCGAACGATCTCGTGTGGAACTATGTCCAGCAAAACTACCTGAAAGGCAAGACGCCGCCCGCGTTCGACCTGCTGTACTGGAATGCGGACAGCACGAACCTGCCGGGTCCGATGTATTGCTGGTACCTGCGCAATACCTACCTCGAGGACAAGCTGAAGGTGCCGGGTGCGCTGACGGTGGCGGGCGTCAAGGTCGACCTGGGCACCATCGATTGCCCGACCTTCCTGTACGGGTCGAAGGAAGACCACATCGTGCCCTGGGAGGCGGCGTTCGCGTCGATGGGGCTGCTGAACCCGAAAAAGCCGAAGAACAACCGTTACGTGCTGGGCGCGTCGGGCCACATTGCAGGTGTGATCAATCCCGCGTCGAAGAACAAGCGCAGCTACTGGGTCAACGAGGGCGGCAAGACGCGGCCGAAGACGGCGGCCGACTGGATGGCCGGCGCCGTCGAGAAGAAGGGCAGCTGGTGGCCGGAATGGGCGAAGTTCCTCGTCGAACACGGCGGCAAGGAGGTCGCGCCGCCCGCACAGCCGGGCAATGCGCAGTATCCGGCGATCGAGCCGGCGCCGGGCCGGTACGTCAAGGCCAGGGCCGATTGAAGGGACCGCTAACACATTGCGAAAGAAATCATTCAGTTGCTCAGCGAATAATTGCTGCACCTGCGTTCGCAACGTGGTATTTTTAGCGGATATCCTCTTGGAATCGGAGACGCCGCGGCAGATCCCCGCGGTCGCTGCATAATAAATGCGCTTCGGCGCTGTACATGGAAATGAGATGAGTAGTGTCAAAAAAAGCACTGAACGCCTGATCAAGAAGTATCCGAACCGCCGGCTGTACGACACCCAGACCAGTTCTTACATCACCTTGTCCGACGTGAAGCAACTCGTCCTCGATTCCGACGAGTTCACGGTCGTGGATGCCAAGACGAACGAAGACCTGACCCGCAGCATCCTCCTGCAGATCATTCTCGAAGAGGAAGCGCACGGCGTGCCGATGTTCTCCAGCGGCGTGCTGTCCCAGATCATCCGCTACTATGGCCACGCGATGCAGGGCATGATGGGCTCGTATCTGGAAAAGAACGTGCAGGCGTTCACCGACATCCAGAACAAATTCGTCGGCTCGGCCGCGGGCGCGATGGAAGGCAAGCCGTTCAGCACCGAGATGTGGACCCAGTTCATGAACATCCAGGGTCCGATGATGCAGGGCATGATGAACAACTACATCGACCAGAGCAAGAACCTGTTCCTGCAGATGCAGGAGCAGATGCAGAGCCAGAGCAAGGCGATGTTCGGCGCGTTCCCGTTCGGGGTGCCGCCGGAGAAGAAGTAACGTTTGCACGTCGTCCCCGCGGAGGCGGGGATCCAATGTTGCCCGCATTGCGGCAACGCATGAAAAATTAGGCTCCTGCCTTCGCAGGGGCGGCGTACAGAGGGCGCGGGCTGCAAAGACATTCTCTGTATACGACATGCTCGTCGATTTCCCTCCGCCCCCGCTTCCTGTACAATCGCGGATTGCCCTGAATTTTTGCCGCAATCCGACAATGCAAGAACTCCGCCGTAACCCTCTTCCCGCCACCTCCGACGCTGCCGGCACCGCCGTGCCGCCGAAGGTCGGTTTCGTCTCGCTCGGCTGCCCGAAGGCGCTCGTCGACTCCGAACAGATCCTCACGCAGCTGCGCGCGGAGGGTTACGAGACCGCCAAGTCGTATGCCGGCGCCGATCTCGTGATCGTCAACACCTGCGGCTTCATCGACGCGGCCGTGCAGGAATCGCTCGATGCGATCGGCGAGGCGCTGGCCGAAAACGGTAAAGTGATCGTCACGGGCTGCCTCGGCGCCAAGAAGGATGCATCGGGCAGCGACATCATCACCAAGGTGCACCCGAAGGTGCTCGCGGTGACCGGTCCGCACGCGGTCGCCGAAGTGATGGAGTCCGTGCACATGCACCTGCCCAAGCCGCACGACCCGTTCATCGACCTCGTGCCGGACCACGGCGTCAAGCTCACGCCCAAGCACTACGCTTACCTGAAGATTTCCGAAGGCTGCAACCACCGCTGCAGCTTCTGCATCATCCCGTCGATGCGCGGCGACCTCGTGTCGCGTCCGATCCACGATGTGCTGCAGGAAGCGGAGAACCTGTTCAAGGCGGGCGTCAAGGAACTGCTGGTGATCTCGCAGGACACGAGCGCATACGGCGTGGACGTCAAGTTCCGCACCGGCTTCTGGAACGGCCGCCCGGTCAAGACGCACATGACGCAGCTGACGGAAGCCCTGGGCCAGATGGCGCAGCAGTACGGCGCGTGGGTGCGCCTGCACTACGTGTACCCGTACCCGCACGTGGACCAGGTGATCCCGTTCATGGGCGAGAACGTCGTGCCTTACCTCGACATCCCGCTGCAGCACGCGCATCCGGACGTCCTGAAGCGCATGAAGCGCCCGGCCAGCGGCGAGAAGAACCTCGACCGTATCCAGGCATGGCGCAAGATGAACCCCGACCTCACGATCCGCTCGACGTTCATCGCCGGCTTCCCGGGCGAGACGGACGCGGAATTCGAATACCTGCTGGACTTCCTGAAGGAAGCGCAGATCGACCGCCTGGGCTGCTTTGCGTACTCGCCGGTCGAAGGCGCGACGGCGAACGAGATCGCGAACCCGGTGCCGGACGAAGTCAAGGAAGAGCGCCGCGCCCGCGTGATGCTGCTGCAGGAAGAGATCTCGGCGCAGCGCCTGCAGGCGAAGGTCGGCAAGACGATCCGCGTCCTCGTCGACGAAGTGGGCCCGCGCGAAGCGGTCGGCCGCTCGGCAGCGGATGCGCCGGAAATCGACGGCGTCGTCCACATCAAGCGCGCCCTCACGCCGGGCAAGGCCAAGCCGGCCGTGGGCGAGTTCATCGAGGTGGTCGTGACGAAGGCGGATGCGCACGACCTGTGGGCGACCGTGGCCTGACAGCCGCTGACAGGGAGGCGGCGACGTGACGAAGAAGTCCATCCAGACCACGCTCACGCACAGCGACTACCGCCCGCCGGCCGGCTTCGCCGCGTACCCGACGCCGATCCATCACGCGTCCACGGTCCTGTTCAAGGACGTGGCCAGCCTGCGCTCGGGCGACTGGCGCAGCAAGCAGGCCTATACCTACGGCCTGCACGGCACGCCGACGACGTTCACGCTGGAAGCGCGCCTGGCCGCCATCGAAGGCGGCGGCTACGCCCTGCTGGCGCCGTCCGGTCTCGCCGCGATCTCGATGATCCTGCTGGCGCTGCTGAAGTCGGGCGACGACGTCCTGCTGCCCGATAACGTCTACAACCCAACGCGCGAGCTGGGACGCTGGCTCGCGAACGACTTCGGTGTCTCCGCGCGCTTCTACGATCCGCTCGTGGGCGCGGGCATCGCGGACCTGATCCAGCCGAACACGAAGCTGATCTGGACCGAGGCGCCGGGCTCCGTGTCGATGGAAGTGCCGGACCTGCCCGCGATCTGCGCGGCGGCGCACGACAAGGGCATCCTGGTCGCGCTGGACAACACATGGGCCGCGGGCCTCGCGCTGCGCGGCTTCGACGTCGGCGCCGATATCGTCATGCAGGCGCTCACCAAATACCAGTCGGGCGGCTCGGACGTGCTGATGGGCGCCGTGATCACGCGCGACACGGCCATCAACGACCGTATCTCGACGTCGCATATGCGCCTCGGCATGGGCGTGGGCGGCGACGATGCCTACCTGGTGCTGCGCGGCCTGGAAACGATGAAGCTGCGCTTCGACGCGCACGATGCGTCCGCGCGCAAGGTGGCGGCGTGGTTGAAAGGCCGTCCCGAAATCGCGAAGGTGCTGCACCCGGCATTCGAGGATTGCCCCGGCCACGACGTGTGGAAGCGCGATTTCACGGGCGCGGGCGGCCTGTTCTCCGTCGTCTTCGATGCACGCTATGCGGGCGAGCAGGTGGACCGCTTCGTCGACGCGCTGGCATTGTTCGGCATCGGGTACAGCTGGGGCGGAACGCACAGTCTCGCCGTGCCGTACCGGATGCAGGGCATGCGGCGCGACTGGCCCGACACGGGCACGCTCGTGCGCTTCAACATCGGCCTCGAAGGCACCGACGACCTCATCGCAGACATCGAGCAGGCCCTCGGCCGGCTCTGATCACACTGGCATCGCGCGGTTGTTGTTCAGGTCGAGGAACCCGCGGATGATCCGGTACGCCATCCACACCCACGCAATCCCCCAGATAACGAAGGGGAAGACGACGGTAAACCACAACAACGCGCCCAGGACCATCCACAGCGCGTAAAACCAGAACGACCGGATCATCCACGTGTGGTGGCTGTAGACCATCGTCCCGGCCGTGTCCGGCCGCCGGATGTAGTTGACGATCAGCACCAGGATCGACAGCGTGCCGAGCGAAAAGAAAAACGTGAGCGCATGGGCGACGTACAGGATGCGGGCGAACTGCTTGGCATCCTCGAGGCCGCGTTCGTAGACGAGTTCCTGGGCCATGACTTCTCCTGGTTCTAGATTGCCATTACGATAACCGATCGGCCGCTCAGGCGGCGCGCGCGGTCTGCTGCACCCACGCGACGAGGCGGTTCGCATCCATCGCCCCGGCCTGGCGCGCGATCTCGCGCCCGCCCTGGAACAAGGCGATCGTCGGGATGCTGCGGATGTTGTAGCGCGCCGCGAGATCCTGCGACGCTTCCGTATCGACCTTCAGCAGCCGCACGTGCGGCTCCAGCCGGCCGGCGGCCTGCGCATACGCGGGCGCCATCATGCGGCACGGGCCGCACCACGCGGCCCAGAAATCGACGAGCACCGGAATGTCGTTGCGCCCGACGTGCTTGTCGAAGCGGGCGGACGACACGTCCGTGGGCTGGCCGGTGAACAGCGCCTTCGCGCATTTGCCGCAGACGGGCTGGTCGGCCAGGCGCGCGCCGGCGACGCGGTTGACGGCGTCGCAGTGCGGACAGACGATGTGCAGGGACTCGGCCATGGTGGTGTTTCCTCCTGATTGCGATTGATATTGTATGCCCGGTGGCGCGTGCGCCGTCGACCATGCCGTTCGACATAGAATCGGATGCCGGGCGGATGCCCTCCAACATGGGTCCAGATGAGCGAATTGCAATCCACGGCAGTCAATCGGCCCCTGATCGGCTGCGCCGGCTGGGGCCTCAACAAGGACGTGGCGGCCGACTTCCCGGTCGAAGGAAGCCACCTCGAGCGCTACGCGGCCGTGTTCCCCGCGGTCGAGATCAACTCGTCGTTCTACCGGCCGCACCAGCCGCGGACGTACGCCCGCTGGGCCGCCAGCGTGCCCGACGTCTTTCGTTTCTCCGTCAAGCTGCCGAAGGCGATCACGCACGAGGCGAAGCTGCGCGACGCGGACGAGCTGCTCGACCGTTTCGTCCGCGAAGCCGGCGAACTGGGGCCGAAACTGGGCTGCGTCCTCGTCCAGCTGCCGCCCAGCGGCGTGTTCGATCCGGAGACCGTCGCCGGCTTCCTGCCGCGCCTGCGCGCTCGCTTCCCCTGCATGCTGGCGATCGAGGGACGCCATCCGACGTGGTTCGGCGACATGGCGACCGCGCTGCTGCGCGAGCACGGCGTCACGCGCGTGAT
>NZ_JBKYMO010000305.1:0-7009 GCF_047302915.1 Massilia sp. CT11-108
TGCCGGCCAGTCGATCGCCGTGCAGAACTTCAACGAGAACCTCGCCATCCTCCTGATGACGTCCACCTATGCGCTGGCCCTGCAGGCGCGGCTGCGGCTCGATACCGTGCTCGTGCTGCTGGGCCTCCTGATCGTGCTCGTCACGCTGGTCTTGCGCGGGATGGCGGCGCCGCGGATCGACTGAACTGTCCGCCCGCGGTGTCCGCCTGGTGTCCGTTCATGTGTCCGCGTGTCCGACCGTATCGCACGCGCCACGCCCATCCGTATGTATCAGCCTTGTTACACATCAAATACAGTAGTGGCGGAACGTCAAGATTAGAATATTTTCCTTCTTTCAACCATGAATGCAGGGTAAATATGATACGTTTCCCGATCGGCCTGGCGGCGCTATGCCTCAGCATGGCGGCAATCGCGGCGGAACCTTTCGACGACAAATTCCGCCAGCTCGACGAATTGCTGCCCACCCCGACCACGATCCGCACCGCCTCCGGCGCCCCGGGACACGCGTACTGGCAGCAGCGCGCCGACTATACGATCCGCGCCACGCTGGACGAAAGCCGGCGCGCCATCAGCGGCACCGAGACGATCACGTATCACAACAATTCGCCCGACGCGCTGTCCTACCTGTGGATCCAGCTCGACCAGAACATCTATAAACGCGATTCCGACGCGCGCATGACGGCGACCGTCCCCTCGCGCGACGCCTGGGCCAAGGCGCGCGGGCCGGAAGACGGCTATAAATTCGACGCGCTGCGCTCCGTGCTGGAAAAGAGCACGTTCGACGGCGGTTTTAAAATCGCCGCCGTGAAGGATGCGGGCGGTCGCCCTCTGCACGTCGTCATCAACCGCACGATGATGCGCATCGACCTGCCGCAACCCCTGAAGCCGGGCGCGAAGGTCGCGTTCTCGATCGACTGGAGCTACAACATCAACGAGCAGAAGGTGCTCGGCGGCCGCTCCGGCTACGAGAAGTTCGACGAAGACAAGAACGACCTGTTCGAGATCGCCCAGTGGTTCCCGCGCATGGCCGCGTACTACGACGTGACGGGCTGGCAGCACAAGCAGTTCCTCGGCACCGGCGAATTCACGCTGGAATTCGGCGACTACGACGTGCAGTTGACCGTCCCCGCCGACCACATCGTGGCCGCCACCGGCGAGTTGCAGAACCCGGGCGACGTGCTGACCGCCGCCCAGCGCCAGCGCCTGGAGCAGGCGCGCACGGCGACCAGGCCCGTCGTCATCGCCACGCAGGCCGAGGCCGAGGCGCGCGAACAGACCCGCGCCGGCGGCACGAAGACGTGGCGCTTCCGCGCGAAGAACGTGCGCGATTTCGCGTGGGCGTCGAGCCGCAAGTTCATCTGGGACGCGCAGGGCTTCAAGAAGGACGCGACCAATGTGCTCGCGCAGTCGTTCTACCCGAAGGAAGGCAATCCGCTGTGGGAAAAATACTCGACGGCCGCCGTGATCCACACGATCGCCGAGTACAACAAGTATTCCTTCGACTATCCGTATCCCGTCGCGATTTCCGTGAACGGTCCGGTGGGCGGCATGGAATATCCGATGATCTGCTTTAACGGCCCGCGTCCGACGAAGGACAAGAAGACGGGCGAACTCACGTACTCCAGCCGCACCAAGTATGGCCTGATCAGCGTCGTGATCCACGAGGTGGGCCACAACTACTTCCCGATGATCGTCAACTCGGACGAGCGCCAGTGGACGTGGATGGACGAGGGCCTGAACAGCTTCCTGCAATACCTGGCCGAACAGGCGTGGGAAGAGCACTACCCGCAGTCGCGCGGCGAACCGCGCGCCATCGTCGACTACATGAAGAGCACCAACCAGGTGCCGATCATGACGAACTCGGAATCCATCGCCGCCCTCGGCTACAACGCCTATGCGAAGCCGACGGCCGCGCTGATCGTCCTGCGCGAGACGGTGCTGGGCCGCGAGCTGTTCGACTTCGCCTTCCGCGAATACGCGCAGCGCTGGAAGTTCAAGCGTCCGACGCCGTCCGACTTCTTCCGCACGATGGAAGACGCCTCCGGCACGGACCTCGACTGGTTCTGGCGCGGCTGGTTCTACACGACCGGCCACGTGGACGTGAGCGTCGACGGCATCAGCGAATACACGGTCGGCACGAAGGATCCGGAAATCGAAAAGGCGTGGAAGAAGGCGCAACGCGACGCCGAGCCGATCTCGATCACGGACCAGCGCAACAAGGGCACCCTGCCGCGCCGCGTCGACGCGCATCCGGAGCTGAAGGACTTCTACAACGAGCATGACGCGTTCACGGTCACGAACCGCGATCGCAACAAGTACAACGAGGCGATCGGCGACCTGGAAGACTGGGAGAAGAAACTGCTCAAGGAAGGCAAGCATCTGTACCTCGTCGACTTCAGCAACCTCGGCGGCCTCGTGACGCCTCTCGTGCTGGAGATCACCCTGCAGAGCGGGAAGAAGACCATCGAACGCATCCCGGCCGAGGTGTGGCGCTACACTCCCACAAAGATCACGAAGCTGATCATCACGGACGAGCCGATGGTCGCGCTGACGCAGGATCCGAACTGGGAGACCGCCGACACGGACACCGGCAACAACAGCTGGCCGCGCAAGGCGATGCCGTCGCGCCTGGAGTTGTTCAAGACCGAGCATGACAAGGACAACCTGATGAGAGACTTCAACGAGAAACTGAAGTAGAGTGGGCACCCGTGCCCACTCTACGAGGAAAGTATGGAATGAAGTTGCGTCGTATCCTGATCCTGCTGTGCGCGTGCGTATGCCTGCACGCTTCCGCGCACCGCTTCCACGCCGGCATCACCGACATCAGCTACAACGAGCGCACGGGTAGCACGGAAGTCGTGCACACGTACATGGCGCACGACGTCGAGGCGCTGCTGACGGAACTGTACCAGCGCCAGTTCGACCTGTCCGATCCCGAGGACCAGGCCGTGCTGCGCAAGTACGTGGAAAAGCAGTTCTGGCTGGCCGACAGGGACGGCCGCCGCCTGCCGCTGAACTGGGTCGGCGTGACGGTCGACACGGACAGCGTCGTCGTGTTCCAGGAAGCGGTGCGCACGCCTGTGGTGAACGTCGAGACGATCCACGACGCCGTGCTGAGCGACTTCCTGCCCGACCAGCAGAACACCGTGAACCTGACGGCGAGCGGCAGCCTGCGCACGTTCGGCTTCACCAGCAGCCGCACCGAACTCCCCGTCCACTGATGCGCCCGATCGCCCTGCTGCTCACCACGCTGTTCGTGCCCGCCTGCGCGTGGGCGGACGATCCCGTGATCCAGCGCGTGCTCGTCGAAGGCGCGCGCACGAGCCAGCTGGGCATCGCGGATGCCGCCAGCGCCGGCACCGTCAACCAGAAGGAACTGGCGATGCGCACCGTGTACCGGCCCGGCGAACTGCTGGAAGCGGCGCCGGGCCTGATCGTCAGCCAGCACAGCGGCGAAGGCAAGGCGAACCAGTTCTTCCTGCGTGGTTTCAACCTGGACCACGGCACGGACCTGGCCACGTACCTGGACGACATGCCCGTCAACCAGCGCAGCCACGCGCACGGCCAGGGCTGGACGGACCTGAACTTCCTGATTCCCGAACTGACGGCGCGCCTCGACTACAAGAAGGGCCCGTACTCCGCGAGCGAAGGCGATTTCGCGTCGGCCGGCAGTGCTGCCATCACCTATGCGAACCGCCTCGCGCGCAACGTGGCCACTGCCAGCGTCGGCCAGGACGGCTACGCGCGCACGGCGCTGGCGGCATCGAAGGAGATCGACGACGGCGTGCTGACGTATGCGCTGGAAGCCCTGCACAACGACGGCCCGTACGCGCACCCGGACGATTACCAGAAGCTGAACGGGGTGCTGCGCTACAGCCGCGGCTATGCGAACAACGGCTGGAGCGTGACGGCGATGGCGTACCGGGGTCGCTGGAATGCGACGGACCAGATTCCCGAGCGCGCCGTGGCCGCCGGCCAGCTTGGCCGCTTCGACGCGATCGACACCACCGACGGCGGCGCAGCGAAGCGCTTCAGCCTGTCGGGCGTGTGGCGCCGCACGGGCCAGGATTCGGCGTCGAAGGTCAGCGCCTACGTCATCCGCAACCAGCTCGACCTGTGGTCCGACTTCACGTACTTCATGAACGACCCGGTCAATGGCGACCAGTTCGCCCAGCCCGACCGGCGCGTGACGAGCGGCGTCAACGCCACGCACAGCTGGCACGCGCACCGGGGCGAGACGTCGACGTCGGACATCACCGTCGGCGTGGAGGCGCAGAACGACAACATCTTCAACGGCCTGTATCGCACGGCCGCGCGCAAGACCTTGTCCGTGACGCGCGCGGACCACATCGTCGAGACGAGCCTTGGCGCCTTCATCGAGAACGCCACGCGCTGGAACCCGTGGCTGCGCTCGACGGTGGGCGTGCGCGCGGACGATTACCGCTTTCGCGTGCGCACCGGCGGCGTCGACGGCAGCGACTCGCTGGCCAGCCCGTCCGCCAACGTCGTGTTCGGCCCGTGGCGCCGGACCGAGTTCTATGTGAACTACGGCGAAGGCTTCCACAGCAACGATGCGCGCGGGACGCTCACGGCGCCCGGCCTCGTGCGCTCGCGCGGCATGGAGCTGGGCCTGCGCACCGAAGCCATCCCGACGATGCAGACGGCCATCTCCCTGTACCGCCTGGACTTCGATTCCGAGCTGACGTACGTGGGCGACGAAGGGACGACCGAGGCCGGGCCACCCAGCCGCCGCATCGGCATCGAGTTCTCGAATTACTATAAACCGTATAAATGGTTATCGGTCGACTTCGACGCCGCTTACGCGCATGCGCGCTCGCGCGGCGTCGCGCCGGGGCAGGACCGCATCCCGGAAGCGATCGAGGGCGTCGCCCAGCTCGCGCTGACGGTGAGCCAGGTCGGCCCGTGGGAAGGCGCACTGCGCCTGCGGTACTTCGGGCCGCGTCCGCTCGTCGAAGACGACAGCGTGCGCTCGCGCGCCAGCACGACCCTGAACGGCCGCCTCGGCTATCGCGTAAGCCGCGACCTGCGGCTGGAACTGGAAGGGTTCAACCTGGCGAACCGGCGCGCGTCCGCGATCGACTACTACTATGCGTCGCAGCTGCGCGGCGAAACGGTGCCGCGCGAGGACGTGCATTTCCACCCGATCGAGGCACGCTCGTTCCGGCTGACGCTCGTCAGGAACTGGTGATGGCCGGCACGGCCGCGCGCAAAAAGTGCTAGGCTACCGGGATGACAACACCGCAACCACCTTATACCGACCCGGCCCGCATCGCCGATGCGCTGCGCGGCGACGGCTATGCGCTTCTGCGCCCGGCCGACGTGGCGCAACTGGCCGGCTGTTCGCTCGATGAGCTGTCGGCGCTGGCGCCGAGCTGGAACCGCCTGGAGCTCGACAACTACCTGAAAGACGGCGGCCGCTATCGCCGGCGCCGGCATTCGTGCTTCGTCGACAGCGGCGAGACCCTCGCGCAAAGCCCGCACCGCGCGCACTGGCAGCCGGTCGAGTACAACGCCCTGCACGGCGGCATGCACCGCCTGTTCGTACCCATCGAACCGTCCACCGTCGAGCAGCCGGCCTGGCCGAAGCTGGTGCGCGCGCTGGGCGCCGTGTGCTCGCAGGTGAAAGGCCGGCAGACCTGGTACGTCGAGGCGCACCAGTTCCGCATCGATACCGCCGACGGCATCGGCCGCCCCACGCCGGAAGGCGCGCACCGCGACGGTGTCGACTTCGTTGCCGTCATCCTGATCGGGCGCGAGAACATCAAGGGTGGCGAGACGCGCGTGTTCGAGGCGAACGGTCCGAAAGGCCAGCGCTTCACGATGACCGAACCGTGGACGCTGCTGCTGCTGGACGACGCTTCCGTCATCCACGAATCGACGCCGATCCAGCCCATCGGCGCCGACGGCCACCGCGACACGCTCGTGCTGACCTGGCGCGCCGGCGCCTTCCAGGGCGACGACGCCGAGACGACCGGCGCCTGAGCCATCCCGCGCGCGCGGCCGTTCGCGCCGCGCTTCCCGACTGAACCAAAGAAAGGCATGCGACATTGCATGCGCCCACAAATGTTAGCGTCGGACAATTTCTGATAAAAAAAAAGCCCGCAACCTTGCGGTGCGGGCTGAATCCAGGTTTTCGGAGAAAAACTGGAGGAGACAGGTGCAACTATAGCCCTAATTTTTGTGCACCGCAATACGGTAGAACTACTATATGTAGAGGGCAGCCTCTAGAGTAGAGGCTCAGGCACCAACGATACGGAATCCAGCACGTTTTTGCGGCATTGCGGGAAAGACCTGTTCCAGACGCTTGTCGCCTAACATTAAATGTTCTTCCGATATTTGCGCTAACACCGAACGAAAGTCGGTCGTAACCGGCAAATCACGCCCCTCGTTCAGTTTCGTGTCGCCGACGCCTTCCCAGTCGCCATAAACCTTACCGCCGCGCACCTTGCCGCCCATGACCCACATCACATTGCCGTGGCCGTGGTCGGTGCCGCCGTTGCCGTTCTCGCGTGCCGTGCGGCCGAATTCGGACATCACGACGACGACCGTGTCGTCGAACAATGGTCCCAGCCGTTCGGCCAGCACGGCCAGCCCCTGTCCCAGCGGTGCGAGCCGGTTCGCGAGCTGGCCGGTCGCGGCCCCCTGGTTCGCGTGCGTGTCCCAGCCGCCCAGCGCGACGAACGCCAGCTGGATCTTCGGGTCGTTGCGCATCAGGCCCGCCAGGCGGGCGGCATCGTCGGGGAAACCGTTCGGCAGCGGGGCGCCGCGGTCGGCGGCCTGCATCTCGCGACTCATTTGGTTCTGTTCCAGGGCATCCATGACTTCGCGGTGCGCATTGCGCCCGTCCGCGTACGCGCGCCCGAAGCGGGGGTGATCCGCATACAGTTCGTCGAACGCGGCCTTGACGGCCGGCCGGTCGAGCAGGTCCGCGCGCGCGGCGGCCGCCACGTTCGGCAGGTTCACCGCAGCCGCGTGGCCGGACAGGATG
>NZ_JBKYMO010000306.1:0-6941 GCF_047302915.1 Massilia sp. CT11-108
GCTTGCCGTGGCCGGCAGGGCGGGCGAGCCGCTTCGCCAGTTTCACGAGCGCGAGCGCAACGAGGCGGATGCACGAGGCGGGATCGGCCGGGTCTTCGTACGTGAGGATGCGCGTGTCGAGCACTTCGCCCAGCAGGTTCGTCGCGACGACGCGGGCCTCGTCCACGCCCAGGTCGGCGCCCAGCAGGGCGAGCCGCGACGGGTCCAGGTGCAGGGGCGTGGCGCGCCGGCCCACTTCGCCCGTCACGAGCAGTTCGCTTTCGGTGAGCCAGCCTTCGTCGACCAGTTCGCGCACGAGCAGGCTGATCGTGGATTTCGTCAAACCCAGCACGTCGGCCAGCGCCGCGCGCGACAGTCCAGGCTGGATGCTGACCTGGCGAACCAGTGCCATGCGGTTCAGTTGCTTGAGGAGTTGCTGGTCACCGGTGACGGGCATGGGTGGGAAAAATCAAGTGGGTTGTGATGATTATGCAACAGATTGGAAAATTTTGTTGGTCATGCATTATGCATAATCATAACTCCGGCGCTGTCGGTTGGTGAAAAGTATAACGGGATGCGCTTTGTAGCGGTTCCGAACGAAGTGATTGATTTCTTTATGAAATCGATTTCTTGAACAAAAATCGGACACGGTAGTACGTACGTTACGTAATACATCATTCTCACGAATAACCACCGCCCAAACTGGTGCGCGGGCGCCTCTCGACCGTGCAAACTTTGGTTCGACCGATTGACCAATGGAAGTATTGTTCTTAATCTTAAACAAATGATGTCCGCTATCAGTGACCAAAGAGTCAATCCATGAAGCGGGTACGCCAGGAGTAGTACCACCACCACGGACGTCGTCGCCCGGCGGGCGCGGCGTTTTTTTCGAGAGACGAGAGGAGACACAGTGCTGCACACCAAGAGGGTCTTTACCCACCACCTGAACACCAGGCACCGCCTGATCAGCCTCGCCGTTGCGAGCGCCTGCGCCGCCCTGGTCGCACCGGCATTCGCACAGGACGCGAGCAATGGTGCTTCCAATGGCATCGCATCGCCCAACGACCCGGCCGTCACCGCGCCGGTGCAGGGCGTCGCGACGAACACCGTCGTCGTGAAGGGTATCCGCGCCAGCATGCAGTCCACGCTGAACCTGAAGCGTAACTCCGATGGTATCGTCGACGGCATCGTCGCCGACGACATCGGCAAATTCCCCGACACCAACCTCGCCGAATCGCTGCAGCGCATTTCCGGCGTGTCCATCGACCGTTCGCGCGGCGAGGGTGCCAACGTCACCGTGCGCGGCGTCGGCCCCGACCTGAACGTCGTGCTGCTGAACGGCCGCCAGATGCCGACCGCCAGCCTGGCCGACCAGGCCGGCCGCGCATTCGACTTTTCGAACCTCGCTTCGGAAGCCGTGTCGCAGATCCAGGTGTACAAGAGCGCACGCGCCGACACGCCCCCGGGCGGCATCGGCGCCACGCTGAACATCATGACCGGCCGTCCGCTCGACCTGGGCAGCCAGGCCAGCATCGGCGTCAAGGGTGTGTACGACAAGTCGAACAACAACCTGCCGGGTATCGACGCCGGCAAGAAGGTCACGCCGGAAGTCTCGGGCCTGTACAGCACCACGTGGAACGACGGCATGTTCGGCCTCGCCGTCACCGGCAGCTACCAGTCGCGCAACCTGGGCGTGAACCAGGCGGCCATCACCAACGGCTGGCTCGGCCCGTACAAGGGCAACACCGTCAGCGACGACCCGGGTCCGATCCCCGCGAACGGCGCCGGCGTGACGAATCCGCCGAAGGCGTCCGACATCTACCTGACGCCGCAGAACCTGTCGTACTTCGTGCGCGGCTCGCAGCGCCAGCGTACCAACGGCCAGCTGACGTTCCAGTTCCGCCCGGTCAAGGAACTGACGACCACGCTGGACTACACGTACGCGCAGAACAAGATCCAGACCAAGTACCACGAACTGTCGGTCTGGTTCAATCACCCGCTGAACGCCCAGACCAGCAGCTGGACCAACGGTCCGCTCGCGTCGCCGATCTATTATGAAGAGCAGGTGAAGAACCAGGATCTGGCGATGAACGGCGGTAACTTCGCCACCAAGTCGACCCTGGACTCGATCGGCTTCAACACGCAGTGGCGCGCCTCGCCGGCCCTGCGCCTGTCGCTGGACATGCACCACTCGCAGGCCAAGGCCGAGAAGGACAGCCCGTTCGGTTCGAACAACGACCTCGCGACCGTCACCTTCAGCCGCAACACGACCGGCGTCGACTTCACGCAGGAGATGCCGATCCTCGTCATCCCGGGCGGCGCCAACTACCAGGCCTCGCCGAACCAGGTGTCCGGTTCGTGGTTCCAGGACGGCCTGAACAAGATGAAGATCGACCAGATCCAGGCCGGCGGCAGCCTGAAGCTGTTCGAATCGTCGAACCTGAACTTCGGCCTGTCGCACACGAAGGTCAACAACCATTCCGTGTTCCAGCAGGTGCAGCGCGACACGTGGGCGGGCGGCACGTCGAACAACGCGGGCGTCGACTATGACCAGAGCCTGTGGCATGCCGACACCATCAGCCAGTACTTCAGCAAGCTGGGTGGCTCGGGCGATCCGCGCCTGTACAACCAGTTCATGCTGTTCGACTTCGCCAAGGTGCGCGACAACGCGATCAAGGTCACGGGCGACCAGGCCGGCTACACCCCGAGCCTCGCGAACCCGAGTTTCGACCGCACGACGATCGAGAAGACCAAGGCGTTGTACATGCAGTTCAACACCGACTGGGATACCGCGCTGCCGATGCACACCGGCATCGGCTTCCGCTACGAGAAGACCGACGTCGCGTCGACCGGTCTCGCCAAGCTGCCGGTCGGCGTGCGCTGGATCTCGCAGAACGAACTGCCGGTGGACTTCGGCAACCAGGTCTTCCAGACCCAGCACGGCAAGTACAGCAACTTCCTGCCGACCGTGGACTGGGACATGGACGTGCGTTCCGACCTGAAGGTGCGTGCGAGCTACGGCGTGTCGATCGGCCGTCCGCGCTACGACCAGATCCAGGGCGGTACCACGTACAGCTCGACGGCGGGCGTGACGGGCGTGACGGGCAGCAGCGGCAACCCGGCGCTGACGCCGGTGAAGTCGAAGAACCTGGACCTGTCGACCGAGTGGTACTACACGAAGCAGAGCATGGTGTCGCTGGGCCTGTTCCACAAGGACCTGTCCGACTACGCGGGCCAGACCGTCGTCACGTCGCCGTCGCCGACGGCGCTGACGCCGGTGGGCGGCGCCTACTGGAAGGCTGCGATCGCGTCGGGCTGCGTGGCGACCGACACGAACTGCATGCGCGACTACATCCTGAAGAACTTCAACGGCCAGCCGGGCGTGACGTCGAAGGGGATCAATGGGGAAGGGCACTACACCGGCACGATCACGGGCGTGCCGGGCGACCCGGCGCTGCCGTACCAGATCACGACGTACATCAACCAGAAGAAGGCCTCGCTGAAGGGTGCGGAAGTCAACTGGCAGCACATGTTCAGCAACGGCCTCGGCTTCCAGGCGAACTACACGTACGTGAAGTCGGACCTCAAGTACGACAACCTGGGCACGGGTAACCAGTTCGCGCTGGTCGGCCTGTCGAACTCCGCCAACCTGGTCGGTATCTACGAGGACGACAAGTGGTCGGTGCGCCTGGCCTACAACTGGCGCGGCGAGTTCCTGGCGAACGTGGCCGACAACGGCAAGCCGAACCCGCAGTACGTCGAGCCGTACGGCCAGACCGACCTGTCGATCGGCTACAACGTCAACAAGAACCTGTCCGTGTCGCTCGAGGCGATCAACCTGACCGACTCGACCCAGCGCACGCACGGCCGCAGCGACCAGCAGGTGCTGCAGGTCACGACCGGCGGCCCGCGCTACATGCTGGGCGCGCGCTACAAGTTCTGATGATGTGCTGACGGCGCGGCGCGGCGCTGCGTGCGCCGCCCGCTCGAAGGGCCGTCCCAAGGGGCGGCCCTTTTTTGTCGCTCGAAATCGGGGTCAGCGAAATCGGGGTCAGCGAAATCGGGGTCAGAGCACATTTCGGGCTGGATTCGGGGTCAGAGCACATTTCGGATCAATATCTCGGCATGTAATAACGGAACCACGAGATGTGCCATCTTGCCGGCATGTAGTGCCGTCGCCCCCCGTCGGCGCCGCGGATATGTTCGTGCAAGACCTTGCTCCAAAAAGGGCTCTGACCCTGAAGTTACGCCGAAATGTGCTCTGACCCCGAATTGTTGGATGGTAGCGTATAGCAACGTATTATTTTCCTTCCTTCGGCGTTTTTAGCGATTGCGTATGTGACCGCTAACAGCGACAATAACAGTTCAACTATAACGCGCACGCCGCCGCTCCCGGCAGGTAATGTGCCGAGGAGACGTCCGAAACCGCCCGCCACGCGCGTGCCACGGGTCATACGGCCCGTAATGACAGCCTCTCCGGCCCATCGCCGCCACTTGCGAACGCGTCGCCCGATTCACCACCTGCGATAGAGGACTGGATGAGACTTACCCTGCACCGCACGCTGATTGCGCTAACATCGGCGCTTGCCATCGTACCCGCGGCCTTCGCCGCTCCGCTGACCACCCTGGACCGTAACGGTGCCTGGGTGTCGGTGGAAGCGTATGGCCCGAACATCGTCCACGTGACGATCGCCGTCGACAAGGACGAAGTCCTCAAGGGTCCGGGCTACGGCATCCTGAAGAAGAACGCGGACAACGGCGCGTTCCGCCATGCCGCGGGCCAGGACGGCGACACGTTCACCTCCAATGGCATGACCGTGCACGTGAACGCGGCGCCGCCGGCGCGCACGCCGAGCCAGCCGGAGAAATACTTCGCGCCGTCGCTGGCGCCGGTGGGCCTGCAGGTCAAGAACGCCAAGGGCGAGCAGATCCTCGAGATGCAGGGCTGGGAGATGTCGCCACAGACCGTCAACGGCGAAAAGACCTACCAGGTCGGCGCGTCGTTTGCCGCCGCCCGCGACGAGCATTACTACGGCATGGGCCAGAACCAGGAATCGACGGGTCCCCTGGACCTGCGCGGCCGCACGCTCGAGTGCAAGCACTGGTACGACGCGCCGACCGGCGAATCCGTCTGCGTGCCGTTCATGGTGTCGTCGAAGGGCTACGGCATCGTGTGGGACAACCCGTCGGTCACGCGCTTCAACGCGGGCATCCACGGGCGCACGAGCTTCCAGTCGAACGTGGGCGAGCGCGTGTCGTTCTTCGTCATCACCGGCAAGACCAGCGACGAGATCTACTCGGGCTACGCGCGCCTGACCGGCAAGACGCCGATCCCGCCGAAGGCCGCGTTCGGCCTGATCCAGTCGAAGGCGCGCTACGACAGCCAGCAGGAAGTGCTGCGCGTCGCGAACACCTATCGCCAGAAAAAATATCCGCTCGACGTGATGGTCGTCGACTGGTTCTACTGGACCCGCATGGGCCAGATGGACATCAACCCGGCCGAGTTCCCGGACCCGGACGGCATGAACAAGCAGCTGCACGACATGGGCATGCAGTCGATCGTCTCGATCTGGCCGCGCTATGAAACGGCGGGCCGCTACTTCAACGAGCTGGATGCGAAGGGCTATCTGCTGAAGGACAAGGACGGCAAGACCGTCGACGGCCTGCCGTTCCGTTCGGACCGCACCGGCGGCCTGATCGACGCGACCAATCCGAAAGCGCGCCAGTGGTTCTGGGAGAAATCGCGCGACAACATCCTGTCGCACGGCTTCGACTACCCGTGGCTGGACGAGACCGAACCGGACCTCGTCCCGGACGGCTACTTCTATTCGATCGGCTCGGGCGACCGTTACCACAACCTGTTCCCGCTGCTGCACGTGGAAGGCTTCGCCGACAACATGCGCACGTGGAAGCCGAACAAGCGCGTGCTGATCCTGTCGCGCGCCGCCTACCTCGGCTCGCAGCGCACGGGCGCGCTGTTCTGGTCCTCGGACGTGAACGCGACGTGGGAAGCGCTGCAGCGCCAGATCCCGACGGGCCTGAACATGACGGCTTCCGGCATCGCGCTGTGGGGTAACGACATCGGCGGCTGGCAGGGCATCCCGGGCAAGAGCGACGGCACCAAGCCGCCGCTGCTCGATCCGTCGGATGCGCGCGACGTCGTCGGCCAGAACGACGACTATCCGGAGCTGCTGACCCGCTGGTTCCAGTACGGTACGTTCCTGCCCACGCTGCGCCTGCACGGCCAGCACAAGCACACGGACATCTGGTCCTTCGGCAAGCAGGCGGAAACCATCCTGGCCCGCTACGACACGCTGCGCTACCAGCTGATCCCGTACATCTACAGCCAGGCCAAGTTCACGCACGACACGGGCGCACCGTTCATGCGCGCCCTGTGGATGGACTTCCCGAACGACCCGAACGTCGCCAACATCGGCACGCAATACATGTTCGGTCCGGCGTTCCTGGTGGCGCCGGTGACGGAGCAGGGCCAGACGGAGAAGAACGTCTATCTGCCGGCCGGCACCGACTGGTACAACTTCTGGACCGACGAGAAGCTCGCCGGCGGCCAGTGGGTCAAGGTTGCCGCACCGATCTCGCAGATCCCGGTGTTCGTGAAGGCCGGCTCGATCGTCCCGTTCGGCACCGACATCCAGTCGACCGCGACGAAGCAGGGTATCGCTTCGGTCAAGGTCTACCCGGGCCGCGACGCGTCCTTCGACCTGTATGACGACGACGGCGTGTCGTACGATTACGAGAAGGGCAAGGGCACGACGACCCGTCTGCAGTGGAACGACGGTGCCGGCAAGCTCGAGGCCCGCGGTGGCGATGCGAACCTGGCGAAGAACCTGTCGAGCATCGTGAAAGTCGTAGGTAAATAATCGCGTGACGCATGGTGGGCACAGGGTGCCCACCTTACGAATTCGACGCAGCCGTAGGGTGGGCTCCCCGAGCCCACCAAC
>NZ_JBKYMO010000307.1:0-6935 GCF_047302915.1 Massilia sp. CT11-108
GGGTACACGAGCGACGAGCCGCCGCCCGCCAGCACGCCCTTGTCCGCGTGGCCGCCGATGACGGCGATCCGCTTCACGGCCGGGGCCAGGGGCAGCGCGCGCGCGGCATTCTTCAGCAGGACCATGCCTTCCTGCGCGTCCTTGATCGACACGGCCGCATGGGCCTTGAAGTCGATAGCCTCCGGCGCCGGCGCCACGGGGTGGTCGACGACGCCGTGCTCGAACATCGAGCGCAGGATGCGGCGCGCCATGTCGTCCAGGCGCGCCTGCGGTACCCAGCCATTCGCGACGGCTTCCTTCAGCGGCGCGCCGAAGTAGTCGGCCAGGTCGAACGGCATGCCCGACTGCTGGTCCAGGCCGGCGTTCGCCGCCGGCACCGTGCTGTGGACGGCGCCCCAGTCCGACATGACCCAGCCCTTGAAGCCCCAGTCGCCCTTCAGCACGTCGGTCAGCAGCCAGCGGTTCTCGCACGAGTAGGCGCCGTTGACGCGGTTATAGGCGCACATGACGGCGCCGGGATTGCCCTCCTCGTTCGCGATCTGCAGCGCCAGCAGGTCGGACGTCACCGCGGCCTGCTCGGAGATCAGGACGTTCAGCGTCGTGCGGCCCGCCTCCTGGTCGTTCAGCGCGAAGTGCTTCAGCGTGGAGACCACGTGGTTCGACTGGATGCCCCGGATCTGCGCGCCGACCATGCGGCCGGCCAGCAGCGGGTCCTCGCCGCCGTATTCGAAATTGCGCCCGTTGCGCGGATCGCGCATCAGGTTGACGCCGCCCGCCAGCAGCACGTTGAAGCCATAGGCGCGCGCTTCCGCGCCGATCATCGCGCCGCCCGCGTAGGCGGTGTCGACGTCCCAGGTGGCCGCCGTGTTCAGGCCGGACGGGAGCGCCGTCGCCGGGCGCACGTTCGGGCCGGCCTGGCTGGCGACGCCGAGGCCGGCGTCCGTTTCCCACAGGTGCGGGATGCCCAGGCGCGGCACGCCGTAGATGAAACCCGCCGACTGGTCGTGCGAAGGCGCCGGGCGCTTCATCTTCTTGCCATCATTGTCCATGCCAAAGTAGCCGAAGACGAGCTTCAGTTTTTCGTCCTGCGTCATCTCGCGCAGCACGAGGGCGGCCCGCTCGTCCGCCGGAAGCTTCGCATTCATCCATGGCTCGGCGGCGAGCGCGCTGCCGCAGCAGACGGCGGTGGCGCACAGCAGTGCGATCCTGTTCCTGATGGTGGCGAGACGGTCCACGTGCAGCTCCTCTTGCAAAAAGGGGAGATGGTAGCCGGGTCGGGCCCGGAACGGCACACGAAAATCGCGCGGGTGGCACATGAAATCGCAGCATCGGCAGAAATCATTGCCGCACTCCACCATTTTCATAATTGCGCCGTGCGCGCGCCCGTGACGACAATCCCTTTTATTTCAAGGGGTTTCCCATGCGCAAACTGTTGTTGACACTGTTCTTCCTCGCCGCCGGCGCCCAGGCGCAGACGGCCGTGATTCCGCTCTGGCCGGAAGGCGTGCCGAACGCGAAAGCGAATCCCGGTCCGGAAAAGATCGACGGGACCTTCATCAGCAACGTCTCGCAGCCGTCGCTGACCTATTACCCCGCCGCCGCGGGCCACGCCGCGAAGACCGCGGTCATCATCTGCCCGGGCGGCAGCTACCAGTTCCTGGCGGCCGACCATGAAGGCAGGCAGTACGCGCAGTGGTTGTCCAGCCTCGGCGTCGCCGCCTTCGTACTGAAGTACCGGCTGGCGGACTACGGCCACCCGGCGCCGCTGCAGGACGTGCTGCGCGCGCTGCGCACCGTGCGCGCGCATGCCGCCGACTACGGCGTGGCGCCCGTGCGGCCCGCCGGGTCGTCGAACAGCGTGGCCGCGCTGGATGCCGTCAGCGCGCGCCCCGACTTCGCGCTGCTGGTGTACCCGGTGATCACCCTGATGCCGCCGTTCGCGCACGAAGGCTCGCGCTATGCCCTGCTGGGCGCCCATCCGACGCCGGAACAGGTGAAGGCGATGTCGGTGGAGACCCGCGTCACCGCGCAGACGCCGCCCGTCTTCCTCGTCCACGCGCAGGACGACGGCGCCGTCCCGGTCGAGAACAGCATCCTGTTCTTCCAGGCCCTCACCCGCGCCAAGGTACCGGCGGAGATGCACCTGTTCGAGCGCGGCGGCCACGGTGCCGGCATGGGCGCCGGCCACGGCGACTTCTCGCTGTGGCCGAAGCGCGCCGAGGAGTGGCTGCGCGACCATAAGCTGATCCAATAATCGGCGCATCGGAATTCGGGGTCAGAGCGTCGCCGCCGTGCGGCTCCAGACTCTGACCCCTGCTGCTTAGAACTGCATCCGCAAGCCGAGATTGATGCGGCGGCCGTCGTTTTCCAGCGTGAGGAACTGGCTGTCGTTGTTGGCGTACTCGTGCACCTTGGCGTTCGTCAGGTTGATGGCGTCCAGGTACAGCGACAGTTGCGGGGTCAGGTTGTAGCGCAGGCTCGCATCCGTCTGGCCGTAGGCCGCGCGGTTGCGCGGCAACGTGCTGCCGCCGCCGCAATCGATGGAGAAGTGATTGCGCCAGTTATAGCTGGCCCGTGCCTGGAACTTGCTGTTCTCGAAGAACAGCGACGCGTTGTACGACTGGCGCGACAGGCCCGGATAGCCGCAGGTCACGGGTCCCTCCGACGTATCGCGGTTCGCTTCCGCATCCACGTACGTGTAGTTCGCCGTCACGCCGAAGCCTTCCAGCATCGGGTGGATCTTGTCGAACGCAAACTGGCCGGCCAGTTCCGCGCCCTTGATCGTGCCCTTCTGGCCGTTGCGGATACGGGTGTCGTGCACGATCTCGTTCGGATACTGGGGCAGCTTCGTGTCCTGCAGCGATTTCTCCAGGAAGTCCGACACCTTCTTCATGAACAGGGCGGCGCTGACGTAGTTCGTCTTCGACAGGTACCATTCGTACGAAACGTCCAGGTTATTCGAACGCATCGGCTTCAGGTACGGGTTGCCGCCGCCGCTCGTGACATAGCCGGTACGGCCGCCATACGAATTGCTGACGCCCATCTGGTTCAGCGTCGGACGGGTCAGCGTCTTCGACGCGCCGAAGCGCAGCAGCATGTCGGACGTGAGGTCGAACTTCAGGTTGGCGGACGGCAGCCACGCGTTGTAGCTGTTGTCGACCGAATTCGTCTGCATCGGACCCCAGTTCTGGATATAGGTCGTGTCGTTCGGGCTTTGCACGGCCGACAGCAGGATACGGCTGGTGCCCGAGGACTGCGACTTCACGTGCATGTAGCGCAGGCCCAGGTCGCCGGACCAGCCCTCGCCTTCCCACCTCGACTGGACGAACGCGTTCGCCACCTTCTCGCGCACGGCCCACAGCGACGGCTTCGTGTAGTCGATCGCCATCGGGCCGTTCGGGAAGACCGACTTGTCCGCGTAATGGGCCGGGTCGTTCGATTGCGGGATCAGCGACGGCTGGTTCAGGTAAGCCATGTAGTCGTACGGATCGAAGCTCAGGAAGTTCGCCGGCACGCCGCCGCCGCTGCCGAACGGATTGCCCAGCGGCGTCACGGTGAACAGCGACGACGGCAGCGACACGTGGTAGCCGGAGAAGGCGTTCCACGAATCGGAGCTCCACTGGATGTGCTCGACCTTGCGCTGCGAGTACGCGGTACCCATCTGGAGGCCCTTGAACCAGCCCATGTCCGTGTTCCAGGTGGCGTTCAGGCGGCCTTCGTGCAGGTTGTCGTGGTTCGAGGCGATGGTGTTCCCGACGGCGTGGGCGCGCACGGCCGACGGATCTGCGATGCCGTCGCCGAAGTTCACGGTCGGCGTCGAGCCGAACGTCAGCACGTCGCCGTTCTTCGGCACCATGCCGGCCACGATCCACAGGTCGGGATAGCCGATCGCCGTGCGCGACGTCGACAGGTCGGCTTCCAGTTTCCAGTCCGGCGACAGGTTCCACTTCGAATTCAGGCCGTAGGCCAGCGTGGTCGACAGGCGGTCGCCGCCCTTGACGATCATGTCGTTCGAGTTCGCCTCGGTCAGGATGCCCGCCGCGGCCAGGCCCGGGTTGTTGGCGACGAAGTTCGCGCCCGGACGATCGAAACCCGTCACCTGGCCGTTCGCGTCGGTCTTCACGTTCAGCTGGGTCGGATTCATCCAGTCGCTGATGGCGATCACCTTGTTACGCTGGTTCAGGCGCGAATACAGGGCGTCTGCCGTGATCTTCCAGTCGCGCGACGGGTTGTACTGCACCGTCGTGTTGGCGACGAGGCGCTTGCGGCTTTCGTCCTCGTTCTGGAAGCCGTAGCTTTGCGGCATGAGCAGCTTCTTCGTCGTGACGTCGGCGGCCGTGAGCCCCTTGGAATTCAGGTTGCCGTTGATCGTCTTCACGTCCAGCAGGTTCCACGCGTCGTTGAGCGCCTTGTACTGGCGCGAGGCGCGGTCCGTGTACGACAGCGAGCCGGACACGCCGAAGTTCTTTTCCGCGTTCGCGTACGAGTACAGGGCGCTGAGGTTCGGCGTGTTCTTGCGCGAATTCGAGTCCCACGAATCCGACACGTTGACGACGGTCGAGCTGCCGGCCTTGCCGGACAGCGGGCGCGCCGTCTGGATGTCGACCGTCGAACCGATGCCGCCTTCCGGCAGGAAGGCCTGCGACGTCTTGTACACGATGGCCTTGGAGATCAGGTCGGACGACAGCACGTCGAACGAGAACTCGCGGCCACCCGTATCGCTCGTCATCGTGCGGCCGTTGATCAGGACGTTGTTGAATTCCGGACCCAGGCCGCGCACGGAGATGTAGCGGCCCTCGCCGTTGTTGCGCTGGATCTGCACGCCCGTCACGCGCTGCAGCGATTCGGCGATGTTCGTGTCCGGGAACTTGCCCGCATCCTCCGCCGACACGGCATCGACGACGCCGTCCTGCAGCCGCTTCGTCATCAGCGACGAGCTGAGTGACGCGCGGATGCCGCTGACGACCACCTGCTGCACTTCGCCGCCCGCGGGCTGCGCGGTCGCCGTCTGCGCGCCGGCATAGCCGGTGATGCACAGTTCGGCGATGACCGTCGCGAGTACGGTCTTGCTGATCCGGTTCTTGATCATGTTCTTGTCTCCAATCTCCGTTATTTGAATGTGTGATTCCTGCAAGGCGGCGACAACGTTGTCGCAAAACGGCGCAAAAAGGGGGCTCTGGCGCCGTGATCGCCGTGGTCTTTACGCCCACCGAGTTTTATTGTACGTAGCAGTGCGATCGTTGCCTCTATGGCTTCTTTACGCTCTGGCATGCCAAAAACATATAAGACGATGCGCACCGCATGTGCTTCAGTAGTTGACCGCGTAATCCTTCGGGAACGGGCGGCCTGCAAAGGCCTTCTTCTGCGTCCAGTCCTGGGCGGGGCTCGTCCAGTAGGAGTCCGTCGCCGGCAAGCCCAGCGCGAGCAGGCTTTCGGAGGCGATGTACATGCTGCCGTTGTTCGAATAGATGTCGGCCAGTTCCGGGTGGTGGCCGACGAAGCCGAGGGTCAGGTAGCCGTCCTTCGTGAAGTTCGTCGGGTCCGACCACACGGCCTCGTGCACCGCCTGCATGGCCGCCCTGACCTGCCCCTCCGGCAGGCTGGCCGGCAGCTGCTTGCGCCAGGCCAGCAGCGCGAGCGGCTGGAACACGGCCGTGCGGTACGTGAGCGAGCGCCCGATCGGCGGATACGTGCCCGTCGGCGAAATGAAGCGCTCCAGATGCTCGCCGTAGCGCTGCATGCGCTTCGTCGCCTGGGCGCGCAGGTCCGCCGGCTTGCCGTTCCAGAACGGCGCATTGTGCCGCTCCAGCACCTCGAGGATCTCGACCAGCATCGGGTACATCACGTACGAGTTGTAGTAATCGAAGTGGAACGTCTCGCCGTCCTTGATCCAGCCGTCGCCGACGTACCACTCGTTCACCTTGCGGATCGCCACGTTCGTGCGCATCGGGTCGGCCTGCTCGCCGACGGCCAGCAAGAACGCCTCGTTCATCGCCGCGAACAGCATCCAGTTGATGTACGGCGGCTCCACGCGGCGCAGGCCCTTGATCTCGGTGACGATGCGCTGCTTCGTCGTGGCGTCGAGCGGATCCCACAAGGCCTTCGGCGCACGCAGCAGCGCATTCGTGAAATAGGACGAGTCGACGAGCGCCTGGCCATGCTCGCGCCAGGACAGGTAGTCCGGGCTGTTCGGATCGACGGCGTGCGCATACGACTGCAGCGCGAGCTGGCGCTGCCCGACGAGGCCATCGTGATTTCGAAGGCCGACACGGCGGCCGTGGACGCCTATTCCGCGTTCGGCGGCACCGACCTCGCGGCGCAGCTGCGCGCGCGCGGTGTGGAGCGCGTGACGGTAGTGGGTCTCGCGACCGATTACTGCGTGCTGAACACCGTCACGGATGCGCTGGAAGAAGGCTTCGACACACTTGTCGTGCCGGAAGCGATGCGCGCCGTCGACGTGAATCCGGGCGACGGCCGCCGCGCGCTCGACCGCATGGTCGCGCGCGGGGCGGTGCCGGTGCGGCTGGGCGAGATCGGGATGGTCGCACTCTCCGTCGCCTGATTCAGACGCCGATGCGCGTGGACGGCGTGGTGCGGCTGTGCGTGAGCGACAGCGGCCCGGGCGTGCCAACTGCCTGATTACGCCGCGCGCAGCAGCACGAGGTGGCCGGCGATGTCGCGGCCGTGATCCTTGCGCAATACCGCGTGCTCCGCCGCGAGGACGTCGAACCCGGCCGCCTGCGCGGTGCGCTGCACGTAATCGAGCGCATGCGCGAACCGGTTCGACGGCTGGAGCGCGTAACCACGATCGTCCTCGTCGAGTGCCTCGCACGACAGCGCGAACAGCCCGCGCGCACGCAGCGCGCGCCGCACCCGCGCGAACAGCGGCGCGAGGTCGCCGAGGTCCCTGACTCTTAAACACATCTCCGAGCCCA
>NZ_JBKYMO010000308.1:0-6922 GCF_047302915.1 Massilia sp. CT11-108
CCCCCCCCCCCCCCCCCCCCCCCCCCCCCCCCCCCCCCCCCCCCCCCCCCCCCCCCCCCCCCCCCCCCCCCCCCAACAACGACTACGACCTGAGCGTGCAGGTCAGCGATGGCCAGCGCACCAGCCAGGCCCCGCTGAAGGTACAAGTGCTTCCCTGGAACGACGGCGGCAGCGGCAGCCCGGGCTGCGCGTGCTCGACTGGGCCGGCTTCAAGGCCGCCCTGTCCTATACCTTCGACGACTCGCAGCCGTCGCAGATCGATCACTATCCGGACCTGAGCGCGCAGCGCGTCCGCGTCACCTATTACGTCAATCCGGTCGCCAACTGGTATCCCAACTACGACGCCACGTGGAAGGACGCGGTCGCGCAGGGTTCGGAAATCGGCAACCACACGACGCACCACTGCCGGGCCGCGGAACTGACCGACAACGATCCCAATACCTGCCCGGCAAGCCTGGGCAGCGCCGGGGCCGAGTTCGACGACACCAGCGTCTACATCCGCACGAAGCTCGGACAGTCCGCCGTCTGGACGTCCGCCTACCCGTTCGGCGACACGGACTACAAGGCCGCGGCCGCATCGCGCTTCCTCGTCTCGCGCGGCGTGTGGCCGGGCATGGTGGCAGCCGGCACGGGCAGCGACGCGCAGAACCTGCCGCTCGCCGAGTTCCCCAGCGACGCGTCCAAATTCGACACCGCCGCGAGCCAGGGCCGCTGGATGATCTATCTGTTCCACACGCTGCTGCCCACCACGCAGGACTGGGGCGGCGGCGTGGACATCGGCGCGGTCACCGGCAACATGGCCCACGCCAGGGCGCTGGGCACGGTATGGATCGACAGCGTGGTCAACATCGGCGCCTACTGGCGCGGCCAGCAGTTGCTGCAGGCGGCCACGCCCACGGCCAGTGCCGGCGTGACGACCTGGCGCTGGACGCTGCCGGCCAACTTCCCGTCGGGCCGCAAGCTGCGCGTCGTGGTGAACGGCGGCACGCTGTCGCAGAACGGCAAGTCCCTGGCCTGGGATCGCCGCGGCTACTACGAGGTGTCGCTGGATGCGCAGTCGCTGAGCTGGACGCAGTGACGCGTATACAATGATTCCCCCGCGCGGGGAATCACTACATAGGCCCATGCAAGAGTTCTACAAGAAAGCGCTGGTGGCGCTCATCCTCGTCCTGGTGGCCGATGCGCTGGCCGCCTGGTTCTGCATCCGCCAAAGCCACCCGTCCGCCTCGCTCATTCCCAGGGAACGAGGCGGCGTGCACTGGCGCCCGGACGTCATCACGGACGCCATCCTGGGCGGCACGTCGACCATTCGCATCCTGGAACCGGGCCGCGCTGCGCTTCGCTTCGACTTCCGGGTCACGCCCGCCGCCAGTTATCCCTACGTGGCGGCCGAAATGCTGCTGGAAGATGGCCAGGCCAAGGCGGGGCCGGTGGACTTGTCGAAGTACACCACCGTCACGTTCGTCGCCAGATGCGCGCCCGCCAATTCACTGCTGTTCAGCCTGTCCACGTTCGACCCGGCCATCTCGACGCCGGGCCTGTTTCATACCTACCCGTCGCCACAAACCTACTTCTCCTGCAGCGAGCAGGGCACGCCGGTGTCGCTGGACCTGACCCGCCTGACGATTCCGCCGTGGTGGTTCCAGACGTCGAAGGTCGACCCGGCGCGCCAGTCCTACGATCTGGGGCAGGTCGGCAGATTCGTATTCGGCGTCACGCAGAAGAGCCCGCGCGACACCGATTCCAGGGTCGAGATCGGCGAATTCACGCTGCACGGCCACGACGAGCGCTACGCTGTCGCGCTGGCGGTCATCTCGGTGATCGGCTGGGGCGCGTTCGCCGTCTGGTTCTTGCGGGGACACTCGCGGGCGCTCGTCGCCAGCCTGCAGTCGCAACTGAAAATCGACAGGCAGTTCGTCGCCTACCGGCAGCTGACCCTGGAACCGTTCAGGGACAAGGAACAGGCCGCCATCCTGCACTACATCGGCACCCATTACATGAACCCCGACCTGGACATGGGCACGGTGACCGCGCGCATCGGCGCGGACCGCGAAAAGATCAACGAGATCCTGAAGTCGGAGCTCGGCATGACCTTCACGGCCTACGTCAATCAATTGCGGCTGACGGAAGCGGCGCGGCTGCTGACCGAGCAGGCCGGCACGCCCATCGCGGACATCGCGTTTGCCGTCGGTTATGCGAACGTCTCGTATTTCAACAAGCTGTTCAAGGAAGAATATGGCTGCACGCCCGGGGCGTTCCGGAGCCATGGCACCCGTGTGAGGTCTGGCTGACGCCGAGCCGCCGCTCCAGGCCCGCCCGGACGTCCGGCCAGTCGAGGTCGGTGATCGCGAACAGCACGCTGTCGCGCACATGCCCGGTCCAGGTGACTCTTTCGCGCCGCAGCACGCCTTCGCGCACGGCGCCCAGTTTCGCGATGGCGGCCTGGCTGCGCACATTGCGTGCATCCGTCAGCAGCTCGACGCGGCGCATGCCGCTCGCGAACGCGTGCGCCAGCATCAGGTATTTCGCTTCCGCATTGACGGACGTGGAGCGCACGTCCGGATGGATGAACGTGCCGCCGATTTCCACGGTCTGGCGCGAGGACTTGATGTTCAGGAAGCTGGTGGTGCCGACGACGGCACCGCTCGCGACGGCGCGGATGGCGTAGGCGATCCAGCCGCCCTGCGCCACCTGCGCGTTGAGACTGTCCCAGAAGCCGTCGAAGCCGTCGCCCTGCCCGTTGATCGCGAACAGCTGCCACGCGTCGGGGTCGCAATCGAGCGCGCCGCGCACGGGTGCGCGGAGCGTCTCGTCAAAAGGTTCGAGCCGCACGTGGCGGCCTGCGAGGGGGACGGGGTTCATGTCCCCCATGATAGCAGAGCGTTAATGAACTGACGGCTGCGGCGGGGTGATGCCCGCGCCGGCACCCCGCGGCTGGTAGGCCTGCGCGGCCTGGTGGGTATCGTCGTATTCCTTGAAGCTGGCGATCTTGCCGCCGGCGACGCGGAAGATGTGGCACCAGTCGCCGCTGAACTCGGCGCCGGTGGCCTTGACGACGAACGTGCCGTGGCCCTGCACGACCACCTGGTCATCCTGGGCGATGAAGCGGTCCGGCTGGAATTCGCGCGGTTCCTGGCACTCGGCCAGGATGCGGAAGAAGTCGGCCATCTCGCTCACGCCATGGCGTTTGCCGCTGAACGGAATGCCTTCCACTTCGGGCAGCTCCCAGTCGATGTCCTGCGCAGCCAGGCCGAGCAGCGTTGGGATGTCGCCCCTGCCGTACGCGTCGTACGCCTGCTTGATCAGGCTGATGTTGGCTTGCTCGTTCATGATCCTCTCCCTGAAAGTCGATGATCGGACTTTCAGTATCGCTTCCGCACCGGGGATTTCAAGGGTGGTCAGGTGGTCACGCTGAACGGCACGCCCACGTCGTTCCACGCGTCCGCCTCTTTCTCGAACCAGGCGGCGACCGTCGGGTGCTGGCGCAGCCAGCCGCGCGGCGTCTCGATGTCGATGCGGCCCTTCATGCGCAGGCGGACGGCGTCCACGTCGCCATCCACGCGCGCGTGCATGAACACGGCGGCCAGGCGCAATGCGAGCACCGCCTTGGCCAGGTCGGGTACGCCCAATACCTCCCTCACCTTGCGCAGGTTGCCCTTTTGGCCCAGCACGATGAGGCTCATCAGCCGCTGCTCGCGCGCCGTGAAACCGGGCAGGTCGGCGTGTTCGACGATGTAGGCCGCATGCTTGTGCGCGCCCGAGTGCGAGACGGCCTGCCCCACCTCGTGCAGCATGGCGCTGCGCAGCAGGTGGTGGACGACGGCTTCGTCCTGCGGCGCCAGCTTGTCGAACAGGGTCTTCGCGATGGCCGCCGTGCGCGCGGCGCGCTGCGCGTCGACGCCGAAGCGGCGCATGCAGTCCTGGATGGCCAGGTCGCGGCGGTCGTGGCGGTTGGCGCGCAGTTCGAGGTCGGACAGCACCCCGAGGCGCAGGCCGGCGTTAATCGCTGTCATGGCGGCCACCCCCAGCTCCTGCATCACGCCGATCAGGATCGACAGGCCGCCCGTCATCACGATCACGCGCTCGCGTTTCACGCCCGGCAGGTCGAACGCGTCGACGTGGCCGAGCTCGATCAGCCTGTCGCGCAGCGCGAACAGGCTCGCCAGCGACATCGTGCCGTCGCCGATCCGGTTGCGCGAGATGACCTCGCTGATCGCGCGCATCGTGCCCGACGAGCCGTAGACCGCATCCCAGCCATGCTGGCGGTACTGGCCGGCCAGGTCTTCGAACTGGGCACGCGCCGCGTTGACGGCCGTCTCGAACGCGTCCGCGCTGATGTGGCCACCGCGGAAATACGTGGCGCTCTGCGGATGCGTGCCGGTGCTGAACGACTCGACGATGCGGATGTCGTCGCCATCCGCCGCAATGACTTCCGTCGAGCCGCCGCCGATGTCGATGACGAGCCGCCGCTCGGTGCGCCGGCCCAATGCGCGTGCGACGCCCATGTAGATCAGGCGCCCTTCTTCCTCGCCGGAGATGATCTCGATCGGATAGCCGATCGCCTCTTCCAGGCGCGGCAGCACGGCCTCCGCATTGGTGGCCACGCGCATCGTGTTGGTCGCGACGACGCGCACCGCATCCAGCCGGAACTGGCGCAGGATGCCGCTGAAGTCGCGCAGGGTGCGCAGCGCGGTCTCGACCGCCGCCTCCGACAGCGCATTGTCCGGGCCGAGGCCGGCCGCGAGGCGGATCGGGTCGCGCGCCGTGCGCACGATGTGGATCTGGCCCGCGATGGGCTCGCCGATGTGCAGGCGGAAGGAGTTTGAGCCGAGGTCGACTGCTGCGTACATGGATGGGCTCGCGTTGAGTGGCGTTGACGGCAGTATAGCGGCCCCCGACGCTCCCGCGTCTCCCGTTACGTCTTCAGGGAACGCCATCAACGCAGCGCCTCCTTCAGCACGCGCCCTTCCGCGCCCGCCGGACGGCGTACATGCAGGATCTGCGCCAGCGTCGGGGCGATGTCGACGACTTCCGCATAACCTGGCTGTTCGCCCGGCCGGATCCACCGTTTGCCCATGACCAGCAGGGGCACCGACGTGTCGTACTGCCACGGCGTGCCATGGCTCGCGCCCGACGAGCCGCTGCCGAAGATCGTGTACGGCGTCGTCACGACCAGCAGGTCGCCGGACAGCTGGCTGTTCCACGCCCGCTGCATCAGCGTGCCGAGACGCGATTTCGCGGCGACGCCCTGCTCCAGCTGCGTGCGCGTGAAGACTTCCGAGATGCCCGGCTGCGTCAGCAGGAACCTGGCGGCGGCGTTTTCCACGTCGGCACGGACAAGGCCGCGGCGCGCGATCGCCTCGTCGTCCAGGTGCACGTCGGGCAGCAGCGATGTCTTGACGAGCTTCGCGCCGCCGAAGCGCTCGGCCAGCGCGGCGTTCAGGTTTTCGAGCAGGGTCTTCGGATTCACGCGCAGCGCGTCCGCATGCTGCGTGCGCGCGAACTCGGCCGTGTTGGCGAAGCCGTGGTCGGCCGTCAGCACGACGAGGACGTTGTCCAGGCCGACGCGCTTGTCGAGAAACGCGAAGAATTCGCCGATCTTGCGGTCGATCTGCTGCAGGTGGTCGTGCGACATGCGGCTTTCCGGACCGTACGCGTGATTCACGTAATCGTGGCCGGAGAGACTCACGCCCAGCAGGTCCGGCGCGCCGGTCGGATTGCGGCCTAGCTGCTCGCCGTCGACGGCGGCCTCCGCGAACTCGAGGGTCAGTTCATCCACGGCCGGGCTCACCTTCAACCGGCCGTAATAGTCGGCGGCCGGCTTGCCGCTCTCGCTGTAGAACATGAAAGGAAATCGGTTCGGGTTGGACGTCGTCGCCTCCGGATACGGGGCGTCGTCCGCGTAGGCCTTGTCGTCCAGCAGCGGCTTCCACGACTTCGCATAGTAGCGGTCCTGCGGTTTCGAAGCGCGGAAGCGTTCGACCCAGGCCGGATGCTTGTCCATGTAATAGGTGCTGCTGGCAAAGTCACCCGTCTTGTCCATGAACATGTACGCGGTGCCCGTCTTGCCCGCGAGCAGGATCGCGCCGCGGTCCTTGCCGGAGACGGTCACGACCTTGCTGCGGTTGCCGGTGGCATAGCGCAACTGGTCGCCGAGCGTGTCCACGCGCAGGTTCGCGGGCGACGTGCCGTCGTGCGGGTCCGTCTCTTCGTCGATGTAGTGGTAACGGGTGTCCTCGGTGCAATAGACCTGCTTGCCGTTCGAATCGATCCAGTTGTTGCCGATGATGCCGTGCCGGTACGGGTACGCGCCCGTCAGCACGGCCGAGTGGCCGATGGCCGTCACCGTGATCCCGTGCGCCTGGTGCGCATCCGTGAACGACGCGCCCTGCTCCAGCAGCCGGCGCAGGCCGCCGGGGCCGAACTGGTCGCGGTAGCGCTGGACCTGCTCGGCCGGCAGGCCGTCGATGACCATCACGACGACCAGCTTCGGCGGCTTCACCTGCGCGGCGGCCTGGCCGGATCCGGCCGGCTTGTCGGCGCCCGCCGCGGGGGCCAATGCGGGCAGCCACAGCGCGGAACAGGTGATCAGGGTGAGCGAAGTCTTCAGCCAGGACGGTCTCATGCGGTCGGTCTTTCTGTCGGGTTGCTGGTGATTGGCAATCGTACATTGTATTAAGGCCAGATGTCAGTTCCGTGACAGCCGTCAGCCCGCGAAGTGCGCCGCCAGCCCCTGCTCCCGAAAACGCTCGACGACGAAATCCACGAACACGCGCGTCTTGGCGGGCAGCAGCCGCCGGTTCGAATAGTAGAGGAACAGCGGGCCCGTCTCCGCATACCAGTCCGGGAGAATCCGCACGAGGCGCCCGTCCGCCAGCAGCGGCCCCGCGTGCGGCGCGGGCAACAGCGCGATGCCGAGACC
>NZ_JBKYMO010000309.1:0-6915 GCF_047302915.1 Massilia sp. CT11-108
CCGGCCACCCGCATCGTCGCCAGCGGCGCCGCGCTGCCCGAGGCGTCGACCCTGCGCGACTACCTCCGCCCGGCCACCGGCTTCGACCTGCCGGTGACCGCGCACGACGGCGCCAACGCGATCCGCCTGCGCCTCGACCCGAAGGCGGACCTGGGCAAGGAGGGCTACCGCCTCGTGAGCGACACGCGCGGCGTGACCATCGCGGCGGCGCAGCCGGCAGGCCTGTTCTACGGCATCCAGACCCTGCGCCAAATGCTCCCGGCCGACATCTACCGCCAGGCGCGGGTGAAACGCACGTGGACGCTGCCGGCCGTGGCGATCGAGGACGCGCCGCGGTTCTCGTGGCGTGGCAGCCACCTGGACGCCGCGCGCCACTTCATGCCGAAGGAATTCGTGCTGAAGCACATCGAGCTGCTTGCCCAGCACAAGATGAACGTCTTCCACTGGCATCTGACGGACGACCAGGGCTGGCGCATCGAGATCAAGCGCTATCCGCGCCTGACGCAGGTGGGCGCGTGGCGCCGCGACAGCATGCTCGCGTACGATCCGCCGCGCTACGACGGCAAGCCGCACGGCGGCTTTTATACGCAGGACGACATCCGCGAAGTGGTCGCCTGGGCGGCCGCGCGCCACGTGACGATCGTGCCGGAGATCGAGATGCCGGGGCATGCGCAGGCCGCCGTCGCGGCGTATCCCGAGCTGGGCAACCGGCCGGATCGGATACTCCAGGTCGGCACCGACTGGGGCGTGATCCCGCACGTGTTCAACGTGGAGGACGGCACGATCGCCTTCCTGCAGAATGTGCTGGACGAGGTGATGGACCTGTTCCCGGGCCAGACCATCCACGTGGGCGGCGACGAGTGCCCGAAGACGGAATGGGCGCAGTCGCCGGCCGCGCTGGCGCGCATGAAGCAGCTGGGTCTCGTGCCCGCCACCGCCACGCTGCAGGACATCCAAAACTACCGCGATGCGCAGGGCAAGCCCGCCGAACATCCCGCGCTGCACGGCCTGCAGAGCTGGTTCATCGGCCGCATGGATGCCTACCTGACGCGGCACGGCCGCCGCCTGATCGGCTGGGACGAGATCCTGGAAGGCGGCCTCGCGCCAGCTCATCACGGCGGCGAGGCGGGCGGCATCAAGGCCGCGGGCGCCGGACACGACGTCGTCATGACGCCCGAGCGCGCGACCTATTTCGATTTTTACCAGGCCGACCCGAAGAGCCCGGGCTTCCGCGAACCGATGGGCGTGCGCGACGTGACGACGCTCGCGCGCGTGTACGCGTACGACCCGTTGCCGGCCGCGCTGCCGGCGTCGCAGGCGCGCCATGTGCTGGGCAGCCAGGCGCAGTTGTGGACGGAATACATGGCGACCCCGCGCGACGTCGAATACATGGCCTGGCCGCGCCTGGCGGCGCTGGCCGAGGGCCTGTGGACGCCGAAGGCGCTGAAGGAGTACGCCGGGTTCGAGGAGCGGATGCCGGCGGCGCTGGGCCGCCTGCAGGTGCAGGACGTGAACTACCGTCCCCTGGAGGGTCCGAAGTAACGATCGCCCGCGGATGCCCCGCGGGCTGCAAGACCTACTGCATGAACCAGCCGTGGCTGACGACGATCGACTGGCCCGTCAGCGCGTTCGACGGGAACGTCGCGAGGAACAGCGCCGTGTGCGCGACGTCTTCCACGGTCGTGAATTCGCCGTCGACCGTCTCCTTCAGCATCACCTTCCTGACGACGTCCTCTTCGCTGATCCCCAGTTCCTTCGCCTGCTCCGGGATCTGCTTGTCGACGAGCGGCGTGCGCACGAAGCCGGGGCAGATCACGTTCGCCCGCACGCCGTGCTTCGCGCCTTCCTTGGCGACGACCTTGGCCAGGCCGACGAGGCCATGCTTCGCGGCGACGTACGGCGCCTTCAGCACGGAGGCTTCCTTCGAGTGCACGGACCCCATGTAGATCACGCTGCCGCCGCGGCCCTGCGCATACATCCGCTTCAGGCACGCGCGCGTCGTGAGGAAGGCGCCATCGAGGTGAATCGCGAGCATCTTCTTCCAGTCGGAGAACTTGAATTCGTCGACCGGCGCGACGATCTGGATGCCCGCGTTCGACACGAGCACGTCGATGCCGCCGAATTGATCGGTCACTTGCGCGATGCCCGCGTCGACCTGTTCCTCGTTCGTCACGTCCATCGCGACGGCCAGCGCGCGTTCGCCGGTCGGATCGAATTCACGCGCGACGGCCTGCGCGGCCTCCAGGTTGAGGTCCGCGATGACGACCTTCGCGCCATGGTCGAAATAGGTCTTCGCGATCTCTTTGCCGATGCCGCTGGCGGCGCCCGTGACGACGGCGACTTTGTCCTGCATGTTCATGTCGGTTCCTTTTCTGCGGAGGTGGGGAGGGGAAGGGGATGCGCGGGCGGCGTCAGGAAATCGTAGGTGGCCGGGTTGCACTCGAAGCGCGGCAGCTGGAAGATCTCTTCATGCGCGAGCGTCTTCGTCGCATCCGCGTAGCCGGCCTGCCAGTGTTCCTTCATCGTGCGGCGCGAGAATTCGAAATCCTTGTACTGGCCTTCGTAGTTCGGCGAGCGGTAGACCAGTTCGACGATGTTGTACAGCGCGGGGTCCGACGCTTCCGCCAGCATTTGCGCCTGCCGCGTCGCGGCCAGTTCGGGCGGCATCATCGCCAGCAGTTCGTTGAAGGCCGTGCGCAGCTTCTCCGTGCGGCGGAATGCGTCGGTCGCGGTGCGCGTGCGGCTCGAATACTGGATCTCCTTCATGCGCGTCGCGACGGCGGCAAGGTCTTTCGGCACTTCGCCGCGCGCGCTCCACAGGTCGACCTGGAACACGAGCGTGTGCAGGCGCGAACGCGCGGACAGTACCCAGTCGAGCGGCGTGTTCGACACCATGCCGCCGTCCCAGTACCGCTCGCCGTCGATCTCCACCGCGTCGAAGCCGGGCGGCAGCGCGCCGCTGGCCATGACGTGTTCCGGCCCGATGCGGTCCTTCGCATTGTCGAAGTAGGCGAAGTTGCCGGTCCTGACGTTGACGGCGCCGATCGACAGCCGCATCTCGCGCGCGTTGATGCGGTCGAAGTCGACGAGGCGCTCCAGCGTCGCCCGAAGGGGCGCCGTGTCGTAGAAACTCGTCGCACCCAGACCGGGCCACGACAGGTACGGCGGCGGCACGCGCGGTTCGAAGAAGCCGGGCACGCCCTGCACGAGCACTCTTCCGGCCGCGATCTGGTTGACCCACGCGTGCAGCGTGTCGACCAGCGGCACGCCGGTCCACCGGTCGCCCACGAAGCCGTCGCTGGCCGTGCTGACCAGTTCCCAGAATTCGCGCAGGCGTTCGACCCGCCGCTCGCGCGGATTGCCGGCGATGATCGCGCTGTTGATGGCGCCGATCGAAATGCCGGACACCCACGTGGGCTCGACGCCCGCTTCCAGCAGTTTTTCGTACACGCCGGCCTGGTACGCACCGAGCGCGCCGCCGCCCTGCAGCACGAGCGCGATGCTGTCGAATTCGGTGGCGCAGGCCTTCGGTACTTCGGCGGGCGCCTGCGTGCCTTCGTGCAGTACGCTTTGATCCCGTGTGTTCACGTGCCGGCTCCGTCGCGGAGCGCTGGGGTTGGGTTCATCCATTCCTCGCTGTGTCAATACGAATCGAGAGCGACCTTGCGTTTGGTCAACGTGTCGCTCGGCCGATATTCTCACAAATTTGCGGATGAGGCTGTCGTACGATTGGATGATGAGCACCATGTTTACGCGGCGCTGGTATAGTCGCCGGCATGGACGACACCTGGCATCCGCAACTGGACGAACACGGCCGCAAGGTGCGGCTGCACGCGCCGTCGTGCGAAGCGAACCTCGCTGCGCTGGCCGACCCGCGGGCCGCGGTGACGTTCGTGCCGGGCAGCGTCTGCGCCGGCATGCTGGATGGCGTGCCGCTCGCGGCGTGCACGCGCGCCATGGTCGATGCCGCTTGCGCCGGTGGCGCCACGCTTGTCGAACCGCCGTTCGTCCTCCCGCCGGGGAAGCACGCGGCGGCCGGCGCCGTCGTGCGCGAAGCCGACGGCCGCATCTGGCTCGTGGCGCCGTCGAACGGCTTTGGCGGCTATGCGGTGACCTTTCCGAAAGGGCGCGTCGAACCGGGCCTGCCGCTGCAGGCCACGGCCATCCGCGAGGTATGGGAAGAATCGGGGCTGCTCGTGGAACCGGTGGCCTGGCTGGGCGACTTCCCTCGCACCCAGACCTTTACACGCTTTTACATCGCGCGCCGGATCGGTGGCCATCCCGCGCACATGGGGTGGGAATCGCAAGCCGTCCACCTCGTGACGCCCACGCAGGCGCGTGGCCTGTTACACCGGGATACCGATCACGCGGTACTCGACGCCCTGAACGCATTTGAGGCGCATCAAGCCTGACGCCAGCCACGCGAGACACGGCAGCCTTTCCAATCTGTAATGTTCGACGACCCTGTTTTTAATTTTCACTTCAGGTTCGCGGCGTACCGTTTTCATTGCATATCGGAAGCATTTCTTGCCCTGTCCGTCGTCCCTTTTAAGGCTGTCGCCCCCGTGAAACTCGCCGCATACCAAGAACTCGCCCCGCAGGAACTCGCTCCGCCGCAATCCGGCGGCCTGGACATCCACGGCGACGATCCCGCACAGCACCGCCAGGTCCTCGACAAGCTCGACGAGCTCGGCTTGCGGCCCTATCTCGCGCCGTTTGAACACGGCCGCGGTTTCGCGCTGTCGGCGGACGCCGCGCACGCGCTCGTGGACGATGGCGACACGCTGAACCTGTGCCGCGATCTCGGCCTCGATACCGCCGCGAACATGGTCCACCTCGAACGCGAGATCGTGCTGGCGCTGCTGGCCGCGCCGCGCACGCTCCGCTTTGCGAGTGCCGCCGAATTCCTGGCGGCGGTCGCGATCCGGCGCAACATCGTCGTGGCCGCGCGCGCCACCCAGCTCGCGTTCGGCACGGCCGAAGCGGACCGCCCGGCCAGCCACTGGACGTACGACGAAGACCGCGGCTTCACGGTCTTGCCTGGACAGCCGCTGATCGAGGCCCTCACGCTCGCGACGCAGCCCGGTGCGGGCGACGGGCGCATGTACGCGTTCTCCTGCTACCGCGCGACCGAATACGTGATGCTGCTCGGGATCGCGCGCGAACTCGAACGGACCAACCCGCCGCTGCTCGCAGCCTTGCAGCGGCAGTGGGAGACGTCAGCGATCCAGTCGGGCGCCTTCCACGACGTCTTTCTCGTCGAATACGGTTCGTTCGACGCGCCGCTGCCGCCGCGCTGGTACGTGCCGGGCGATCGCGTGTGGTTCCGCAATCCGGACGCGCTTTCGTCGGACGCCTCCGGCTACGAAGGCTCGTGGGTGATCTATCTCGGCAACGGCCTGTTCAGCAATTTCTGGCAGCGCGACCGCCCGTACAGCCTGGTCGCGAAATGCCTGGAGATCTACCACTGGCGCCACGGCACGTATGTCGACGCCGCCGGCGACTTGCGGATGAACGAGGCGATCGTCGCCGCGCACGTGGCGGAGACGGCCGCCAACCCGGCCGCGCTGGCATCCGTCGTCGCGTGCATGTCGCGCCTGCGTGACACGCGCGGCGTGTATGCCGATGGCGGCTGCATCGACGTCTCGCGCGAATACTCGCGTCCTGTCTGCCCCGGCACCACGGGCATCGTGCTGCCGGGCTGACGGCGCACGGCTGACGGCTTACGGCTTACGGCTTACGGCTCCAGGACGTAGTGGCCGGGCGCGTCACGCACGCTGCGTCCTTGTGGAGGCGGCGCCACCCATGGACCGGCCAGGCGGGCCAGCCAATGTTCCCACGCCGGCCACCAGCTGCCTTCCCGCACGCGCGTCTCGGCCTGCCAGGTATCGGGATCGACGTACGGCGCGTCGTGCTCGTGCGTGCTCATCTGGTAGCTGCGGTTCGGCGTACCCGGCGGCGACACGACGCCCGCATTGTGGCCGCCCGACGTCAGCAGGAACGTCACCGACGTATCGCTCAGCGGAATGATTTTATAGACGGAGCGCCACGGCGCCACGTGGTCCGTCATCGTGCCGACCGCGAGGATGGGGATGTGGATGTCGGTCAGCGCCACCGGCCGCCCGTTCACGAGGTAGCGTGAGCTGGCCAGGCTGTTCTGCAGGAACAGGTTGCGCAGGTATTGCGAGTGCATGCGGTAGGGCATGCGCGTGGCGTCCGCATTCCACGAGGCGAGGTCATTGTCCTTGTCGGGGATGTCGAGCAGGTAGTGGCGCAGGCGGCGCGACCAGATCAGGTCGTTCGAGCGCAGCAGCTGGAAGGCGCCCGCCATCTGGCGCGTATCCAGGTAGCCCTGCTGCCACATCACGGCTTCCAGGAAGCTGACCTGGCTCTCGTCGATGAACAGCGACAGCTCGCCCGGCTCCGTGAAGTCGACCTGCGCCGCCAGCAGCGTCATGCTGGCAAGGCGCTCGTCGCCGTCGCGCGCCATTGCCGCCGCCGCGATCGCGAGCAGGGTGCCGCCAAGGCAATAGCCGCACGCATTGATCTGCGGGGCGCCGCTCTCGCGCACGACCGTGTCCAGCGACTCCATGATGCCGTGCCGCCGGTAATCGTCCAGCGACAGGTCGCGGTCGTCGGCCTGCGGATTCTTCCACGAGATCATGTACACGGTGTGGCCATGCTCGACGAGGTAGCGCACGAGCGAGTTGTGCGGGGAGAGGTCGAGGATGTAGTACTTCATGATCCACGCGGGCACGATCAGCAGCGGCACGGCATGCACCTGCGGCGTGACGGGATCGTAGCGCAGCAGTTCGACGAGGTGGTTTTCCATCACGACCTTGCCGGGCGTGATGGCGACGTCGCGCCCGGGCCGGAGGCTGACGCTGTCAGTTAAACACATCTCAGACCCAACGA